>CAZVDQ010000108.1:0-2524 GCA_964625435.1 uncultured Mariniplasma sp. | reverse complement strand
TTATGCTATCAAGCAATACCTTGGAATCAAAGGGCTTGGTTAAGTACGCGTCCGCGCCAACCTCCATACCTAAATCCTTATCAGAACCTTGACTCCGTGCCGTAAAAAGTATAATAGGGATCTTCTTGTAGCGCTCGTCAAACTTAAGCATCCTGCAAACCTTATACCCGTCTATCTTTGGCAGCATAAGATCTAGGATAATAAGATTGGGCATCTCTTTCTTTGCTGCGTCCAGGGCCTGCTGCCCATCAGAAGCAACAATAACTTCGTAACCCTCTGCCTCCAATCTCATCCTGACCAATGCGACAATATCTTCTTCATCATCTACTACAAGTATCTTATAATTAGCCATGCAAATCTCCCAAATTTATATTAATATAAGTAATAGTATATATAACCACTCTCATTATGTCAAATAGATAAACGCAAGAAATATCTTATTTTCTACTGATAGGCAGGGATACAGATACGGTAGTACCTTGAGACTTTTTACTAATTATGTCTATTCTACCGCTATGTAAGCTTACAATCTGTTTGCATACTGTCAAGCCTAAGCCTATGCCCTTTGCTTTTGTTGTAAAAAATGGCTCAAAGAGTTTATCAAGATCGCTTTTTGATATTCCGGGGCCATTATCCTTAAAACTTATCTGAAATCTGTTATCTTTTATACTGTAACAGCTCTTTATCTCTATCATACCTCTCTTACCATAAAAAGATTGATAAGCATTATCCAATATATTCGAAAACAGGCTAGTCATGTGCACAGGATCCGCGTCTACCCTGTCTTCTCTTTTGCATTCACAGCTCATACTTACCTCTACGTCATATATATTATATCTAATCTTAAAGTTACGTATGCATTCCGCGATTAGACCGCATATTAAAGTTGCCTGGTACTGCGGGACCATAGCCTTTGAATAGCTTAATAGGTTTTTAATAATAATATCACTCTCTATAATCTTCTTATCTATGTTATTCAAGTGACTCGCGATAGATTTATCCTTGGTCTTATGCTTTATATTGTAAACAGCTGTTTTTATAACGCCGAGCGGATTTCTGAGCTCATGCGCGATGGTCGCGGCAAGGGTACCTATATCAGCTAAACGTTTTGCTCCTTCAAGGTCTTTATGAACCGAAATAAGCTCCTTAGTCTTTTTTTTGACCTCAATCTCAAGATTATCTTTTAAGTTGCGTAATGCCTCTTCCGCTTTTATGCGTTCAGTGATATCAATGTCAGTGCCTCTATACCCAAGCAAGCTGCCTGATTTACTTAAAAACGGCAAACCACTCGTTTCTAGGTATACTATATGCCCGTTTTTATGTATATTTTTATTAACAAACCCACTGAAAGGTTTTCTTTTGCCAAAAAATTCTAAAGCCTTTTTACTTAACTTCTCTTTTGTCTCGAGGTCAAAAAGATTATAAAAATATTTTTTACCCACTAATTCGCTCGGTTTGTACCCAAGAATATTCTTTACTGTAGGGCTCGCGTAAGTGTACAAACCCGTAACGTCAACCTCCCATATCCATCCACCGGCAGTTTCCGCAACCTGCCTAAAACGTTCCTCGCTTACCCTAAGAATATTTTCTGATTCTTTATACTCTGTTATATCCCAGAATACACCAAAAATGCCTACCACATTATGATCATCGTCGCGAAGAGGGGCTTTCAGTGTATGTGTAATCCTCTCTACCCCATCCTTTATATATTTCTCTTCCATGTCTCTTGTCTTTCCGCTGCGCATTATAGCTTTGTCATCACTTCTGTATTTTTCTGCTAATTCCTTCGGAAAAAAATCATAATCTGTCTTCCCCTTTATCTGTGCAGGTTTAATATTAAGGTCTTTAGCATAACTCTTGTTGCACAGCAGATAGACAGAATCTAGATCTTTATAAAATAACTTATGAGGAATATTATCAAGAAGCGTCCTATATATAGAAGTGTTATCTTCAGGCATGTTTATCTTTTGAGATAGATTCCTCTATCAGGTGAATTACATCAAGCGGATTGATAGGTTTTATAAGGCGGTTCTTAATATTGCACATCTTAAGAAGCAGCGAATGCTCCTGATGCGTAAAAACGCCTGTTATAGCAATTATAGGGATCTCTTTAGTCTCGGGCTTTGCCATCAGCTCATCCGCAACCTTAAAACCGCTCTTCTTATCCATTTTAAGATCGAGCAATATAACATCAGGGCGTGTCTGCATAATACGATCAACCGCATCTATGCTCTCTGAGGTAGGTATTGGGTCATAGCCTGTCAGCCTTAGTGTCTCCACTATCTCATTTAGAAACTCCTTATCATCGTCTATAATCATGACCTTCTTTTTCGTCTCTATAATAACCTCCAAGGCTATCTTAATATACTCTTTACAATTTTGATAAGCTTTTCAATGTCTACCGGCTTGGGTATATATTCCTTTACCCCGCATGACTTTATCTTTTTTATCTCTTCTTTGGAATTTAGAATAGTAACCGCGAAGATCGGTATATTGCTAGTGTCCTCGTACATATGGAGAATCT
>CAZVDQ010000107.1:0-2632 GCA_964625435.1 uncultured Mariniplasma sp. | reverse complement strand
GCTAACGCCCCCGCTTATAAATAAATCCTATGAAGGTATGGAGATAGCTGATGGAAGTTCCGCGAGCGCTGAATATGTCAGAGTAACCTTCGGTAATGCCGCAAGCGATGAACGCCGCCAAGTCTATAGCGCACTTTTAAAATATTGTGAGCTTGATACGCGTGTTATGATTGATATTTTAGACGCCCTTAAAAAAATAGTGTTGTAAAATATTTTATAACACGACGCTATTCTGTGCTGAATAATCAAGAAATATGATACGAAATTGCAATTGAATAGAGCTATCAAATAAAATATGCAGATATCAATTATTTGACAAAAAAACTGATATCTAATTAAAAAAGGGGTAATATTAATACAAAAAGGGGGATTATGCAATGAATGGGATAAATGATTATTTGGATAAGTTTAAGGAATCACTAAAAAATGTAGGGGTAACAAAAATACATGAATTTACGATTAAAGAATTAACTAAGCAGAAAAAATGGGGCGAATGGAGCTATAAGCAAGGAGTATATATATTTAAAGAGAAAGAAAAAATCGTATATGTAGGTCGAGCATTAACTACTCTTGGCTCAAGAGTGTATAGCCAAATTAGAGCTTTTGGTGATCCTGATTGGGATAGAATTATTAAAAATAGTTTAAATACCGTGATTGTTATTTGTGTGCATGATAATATGAGACCTATAGCATCAGCATTGGAAGTTTTTTTAATTGAAAAAATAAAGCCAAGACCAGAATTTAACAAAAGAATACAATAAAAAGGAGTGTATAATTCTTTTCGACCCCTATTACAGTAGAACTGCTCCAAAGAACCAACATAACTTCCCATCTTAACACGACAGTATGTTGTCGTGTTCTTATGCTATAATTACCACATAAGATTAATAATCCACCGCAAAAACCATTCTAAACAACAGAAATAGTATTTATTTTTTATAGTTCATTTAACGCGACAGTATGTTGTCGTGTTGTCCTGATATAATAAAATTTTCACAAAATAATAAAAGGGGTCTTAAGCCGTCAAAAAAGCAGGCGGTCTTAGGATTTGCCATGCAGTAAAAAGTATAAAATGTTTAAAAGATTTATTAATAATTTCTTAAAATAAATAGAAGTTAAGACTAAAAAGGAGGTGCAGCATGATAAAAAGGCAGGGCGATGTATTGGTATTAAAGGTAAAGGGCATGCCGGAAGGTGCGGCAAAAAAAGACAATTTAGTACTAGCAGAAGGAGAGGCAACAGGTCATCTGCACGAGCTTAACGCAGGAGAGTTGTACGAAAAGAGTGGCACCCTGTATTTTAAGGTACCTGAAGGAACAGCAGCTGATCTTGTTCATCCTGAGCATAACACAGTAACATTTGAGCCCGGTACTTACAAGGTTATACATCAGAGGGAATACGAGCCATCGACCTGGAAACAGCCATGGAGACGCGTAAGTGACTAATAGCAGGGTAAACGAAATTATTGGGCATAGCTGGCTTAACAATCGTCTTCAATCTATTTACCGGGACCCCGATAGAAAATCGGGAGAGGTTAAAGGCTATCATAAAAGCGGAGCTCTTCGCTTTAAATACCCCATCAGGAACGGTAAGCTAGATGGCTTAGGAAAAACATGGCATGAAAGTGGGGCTTTGGAATACCAGGAAGAATATGTTAGAGGCCTTCGAAACGGTGTAAAACACCAATGGTATCGTAACGGCAAGCTAAAACTAGAAAAGCACTATCTATACGGTCTTTTACACGGTCTAAATAAAGAATGGCATGTAAATGATAACTTTAAAAAGCAGTTTTCTTGTGTACGTGGCAGACTTGAGGGAGAGTCTAGGCAGTGGTATCTTGACGGAAGGCTTGCATGCTATGAAAAATACGCTAACGGGGTAAAGCACGGTTATCAAAAATACTGGGATCAAAGCAGTAAGCTTATTTCAGAGGCGGTGTATACAAAAGGGGTGCTAATTCCTAGAGAAGTTTATAAGCTTATCGCCTCAAATAGGCTAAGTGCAAAGGTCATACTAGGAATCAGAAACTCAGCTGTAAGAAGGGTCTGTCTTGATGAGCTTGGTTACGCAAGATTTTTAAGTCAGACAGAGCATGATGTTATTGAAAAAGACGGGGATTATGAGCTTGTAAAGATATCCTGGAACAAGCGAGAGGAACCGATATATCTCGTAAAAGTGAAGTGTCATTCTACAGGAGCTTATTACACATTGAGAGTGCCACCCGCAGTACGCTCTATAAAAGAAGCAGTTGCCTGGACATTTCATATGAAAAAGAATGAATACAATCCATTGGAAGAGGCGTAAGTTAATGCGCATTGAATCATTTAAATTAACAAGACTAGAAACATTTCTAATAGCAATAACCATTGCAGGTATATGGCTGGCAGGGTCGAAGAATAATTGGACATGGTTATTTGCATTTTTAGGGAATTTCATCTGGCTTTATATAGGATTCACAAGAAAAATAGCCATTGTAATAATTACGACTATTTTGCTTTTGATATGTAATTTAAGAGGATTTTACCTCTGGGTAATTTTAGACATGTAGTACTAATAGGAGGGTTACCATATGTTTGTGAAAGATATAATTAAAGAAGATATTATTGAAATAACACAGGCTAATGAACTTTTG
>CAZVDQ010000106.1:0-2668 GCA_964625435.1 uncultured Mariniplasma sp. | reverse complement strand
TCTTTTACAACCGGCTCCACTATCTTTGAGATTTTATCAGTCCACCTTGCGATTACTACTAATGCCGCGGAAATACTTCCCAATATTGCAATAATCTTTGTCATCACTTTCCTCCTTTTTTAGCCCCACTTTATGATTTTCTTAAAGGTAATCCTGAAATCTTTTTTCTTGCCATCTTTATCTTTGCCTTTAAGCATTTTAACTAACGCCTGCATGATTTTTTTCATCGTTTTTTCTCTTTGCCTTATGGCTATTCTTTTGGGCCATTCGGATAATATTCTCACATAAATCTATATTAGTTTTAGCCGTTTCCAAATGTTCCATTGCGTGAGCAAATGCCCTATCTGTATTGCGTCTATATTTACCATTACTCATCTTATCTTCCTTGGTTTATACTTATTATAAAAAACGCATCTTTTGCATTTCTTATCTCTGTTCACGCATGCTAAAATACATTTTTTATTTTTTTCCATTTTTTAGTAAAATCCTTAATATGTCATCCAGCCTTACGTTTATGGCTTTGCCCATATCAGAAGAGGCAAAACGATTAGCCACTATTTCGTCTTTAAGCCTATTGGTTTTCTCTACGCACATTGTTTTGGATTGAAAAATCTTAAATGATTCTATCCTGCCAATGTGATTTTTTACACATTTAACAATATTCAAAATAAGGGCTGTTAATCCGCCAACAGCAGTTACAGCTACGGTTCCACCTACCAAATAGGTGCTTGGCTGGATCTTCACATCAAAAAATGCCAGGCAATCCACAGGGAACCCAAAAATAATCATATTTACCAAAATCGCTAATAACCACATGCTTAATCCCCTTTCTTTACCAGATTATTTTATCATCTTTTTGTTTACACCCTTTGCATATAATCAGAGTCTTTGGAACTTTCTTTATAACTGTCTTGACCTGTATCCCTGCTTTTTTTTCTTTTAACTTTAAATCTTCTAATTCTGCGAACCTATCACCGCACACCACTTGTAACCGAGACCTTTTATCGGGATCGCTTTCTTTTTCAATGTCCTCTTTGATCTTATCTACATCGAGTTGTTTTTTATTAATGCTAACGCCAATTAACGCCCGATTGTTTACTCCTTTAACTCTCAAATCTTTAAGATTACAAGAAACCTCTTTCGTGCCATCTGCTTTTGTTAAAGTAAATTCATCTATCTCAATATCGCCGAATGTCTTTGGATCTTTCGGATTAGTTACATAATGGGAATTATGAACATTTGCTGAACCCAATTCCTTATTACATCTTCCACATTTCATTTTTAAACCCTCCTGTTAGGTCTTTTGTATATAAGCTAACGCGTAAAATTTAGGCATATTTTGATGAGCATCCCCGCTACCTGTGTCACCAGTCCACCAAGCACCGCTCCATGTTCCGTCATTATCGCCTGTCGTAGCGCCTGCAAATGGATCAACATCATAAGGGGTGTTTTGAACTCCTCCCTTACGTTTATACGCATAGATAGTATTATGATGATGGCTAGCCAATTCTGCTTCTGATAAGGAGTGTGTTTGCGCTCCTCCAATATCTCCAACATTTCTTGTTCCTAGGGCATCCGCATCTGCGTGTATAACAAATCTATCAGTTAAATTTGGTGTTGCGTTGTTGCCATCACAAATAACGAATCCAGCGGGGATAGCGCTTACTGCCCCAGACCAAAGCACAATGGCCCCAGCAGGAAAAGCAGGATTAACATCAAAGAACCCCTTTGTCCCGCTAACATTCGTGCCATAATATTTGCTGTTCCCGGGTGAAGCTGAACCACTCTCCAACTTCTCCATCTCCACGCCACCGTCTTTAAGTTGAAGTAAATCACCCGCTGAAACCTGAAATACAGCAGTGTCTATTAAGCTATCTAAATATTGAGGCGTAGTATCAGAAGCATCAGCTTTTAATTTCTGTGGAGAATTTGCATCAGGCAAAACGCCAGCCCCAGATGGGACGCTTGTCAATAATGTTATTGCTGCTCCACTCACCTTGGCCGCTGTCGTTATCTGAGCTAATTTAGTGTCTACAATAGCGGCAGAAGCAGAGACTTTAGCATTGGTGATTAATAGTGCCGCGTCTGTAAGCAATTCAAGGGCTGCCCAATTGGCCCTAATAAGTGCGGGCGTGTTTACAAGAAGTTCGTCATTTGCAACTGCTGTTTTATCCCATCCCATGATTTCCTCCGTTTCTACTATCCATTAAATTTCTTTCCTTTATTTAATTTGTTATATTCAGCATATACTTTTTTAAGATCGTATAAATCAGAACCATATTCACGAAGGGTTTCAATCCAGCATACAGAATGCATAATTATACCCTGTGAATAATTAAATGATTGCTCTGGGCAAACAAAGACCTGTGGACTTCTAGAATTAGTTATCACCATTCCCGTTACAACAACATAAGCTGGTTCTTTAATAGGCTCTTTGCATCTTTGGCATATAAGTTCCTTGTCTTTTTTTAACAACCTATCAAACCATCCTAACAATGTTTTTTTAATTTCCATCTTTCTCCTCCTTGATTTTTTCGATATCCTTTGTTTTGTTTTTGACCTTACTTAGAATATCGTTCATTTGTGGGATACTGAATCCCATATTTTTAATAGCTATTGATTTAAACCCCTTGACCATTACTCCATCCTCTTTAACTCTATAAAGAAA
>CAZVDQ010000105.1:0-2669 GCA_964625435.1 uncultured Mariniplasma sp. | reverse complement strand
TAGGTCTTTTTCTGTTTACTCAATTTTTTCACTTGACTTCTTATAGTTTATCTCCCTTACAAATTAAATATATAAATCTCTTCTTCGATAAAAAACAAATACTCCAGTAATTCCTAAAACAGTAATTCCAATTGAAATAATAACATATTTTAATTGAATAATCCCATTTAACATATCACCAACTTCGAAATATTTAAATGGTGTCAGATATTTCAGAAAATCGATTTGTTCAGCTAAACCAATTAAAACAAATAATAGATACGCCCCCATGACGATTCCAATCGTGACTCCACCTGATCTTTTATATTGTTTCAAAACAGCTGCTAGAAACATTCCTATTGACATAAAAACGAGTTGTGTAAAAATCAATCCTATCGACATATATTTCATAAAATCAAAAAATGATTGTTGTGGTGCAAACCTGCTATAAACAAATATTGTTCCAAAGATTAAGCCCAAATTAAGAATAACATTATTGATAACCGCTACAACAACTTTACTAATCAAGACTTGCTTTCTTGAAATAGGTAATGTAAATAGATATTCTGCTGTTTTATCTCTTTCTTCTTTTGAAATGATAGAACTACCGAGTAATGCAGCATAAATAGCAAGAGGAATATAGAAATATATACTCATTAAGCTAACAAATCCTTCCGGTTCAGATAAATTTGTAAATGGAATACCCATTGCTTCAAATATACCTATAAATGATTCCATAGCATCCATTAAGTTTGTATTTCCTCTAAAAGCTTCAAATTCATAACTTGCCACAAAAACAATAAAAACTAATAATACAATCCAAATGATAAGAGATTTGAAATTTGCTTTAAACTCTCTTCTAACGATATTAGTTTTGCTCATTATCCATTTGAAAATACGCGCTATTATTCGTATAATCATTCCAACAAATCTCTTTATGGGTTTGAATATAGCTACTATTATGCGTATCATCATCTTAAAAAATCTTTTTATCCAATTAAATAGAGGTCGTAAATCTAGTTTTCTTTTCATATGCGTGATTTCCTCCTATAAAGAATGGATATTTCTTTTGTTATACAATAGATAACTAAAAGATAATGATCCAATAATAATGATGACTGCTAAAAGTGTAAAAACAAGGTCTAATTTACCAGTAATAAGTATTTCTGCAGGCTCAAAATATGCGTATGGGGTAAAATACGCTAAAATCTTATTACTAAACAGTGACTTAAATCCATAAACAATATAGAGTCCAAATCCCATAACCATTGAGAAACTAATAACACTTGCTATTTTTCTTATAGATACAGAAATTAGCATGCCGACTGAAACAAAGAACAATTGAAACAAAACAATAGTTGAAAGGACGAGTATCACATTACCAAATTCTATAACGCTATCACCTTTAAACATTAATAAAGCAACAATACTTGCAATCCATGTTGCTGCATTAACAATTGTTAATGATGTTAATGATGCTAAAAATTTAGAAATAATAATTTTCTTTCTAGAAATGGGTTTACTCAATAGAAAATCTGCTGTCATTTCTCTTTCTTCTACTGATAACATATGAAATCCATAGTTTGCTGCTTGGATTGCTAAAGGAATTTGCATCATCCCAAAGGTTAATGCAAAATAACCAAGTAATGAACTCATAGGTAGATCTGGACGCATACCCAGAAACGCTAAAAATTCTTCTGGATAGTTTGCAAGAAGCGCATCCATTGCTCCAGCATTAGCGGACATGGCTGGGAAGAAAGCCATATATAGAAAAAGTGACAATGAAACAGCTAAGCTCCAAATAAGTATTGATCTTTTAAGCATTCCTAATTCAAATAAGTAAATATTCATCATATCACCTACTCGTAGTAATGCATAAAGATTTCTTCCAGTGTTGGCTCTTCGATGATAATATCGGTTAATTCTAATTTAGCAATAATCTTAACGATTTGATTCACATCACCTTTAAAGAAGAATGTTACCTTATCTTCTCTTTCTTTAAGTTCAGAGACACCTTCGATTTCAAACTTACCATGATCTAGATTAACTCCTCTAATGGTAAATTTCTTATAGTTGTCATGCTTCAAAGCTTTAACATCTTGAATGCTTACGATATTTCCATCTTTAATGATTGCAACTCTATGACATAACTGTTGAACTTCACTTAAAATATGAGAACTGAAAAGAACGGTTGCTCCTTTTTTGTTTTCCTCAGCAATTAAGTTAAAGAACTTTTGTTGCATCAAAGGATCGAGTCCACTTGTTGGTTCATCTAAGATTAATAATTTAGGTGAGTGTAATAAACCTTGTACAATTCCCACTTTTTTCTTATTTCCATAGGATAAATCCTGAATTTTGCGATTTAAGTCAAGTTCCATAATTTCCGATAGCTCTTTAATTCTTGCCGAGCAATCGTGATCATAAAAGCTTGCTGAATAATTGAGTAAGTCAATGACTTTCATTTTGTCATAGTAAAAAATTTCAGAAGGTAAGTACCCGATATCTTTTCTTGCGACACTTCCATATTTTATCGC
Organism: uncultured Mariniplasma sp.; assembly: GCA_964625435.1. Classification (GTDB taxonomy): domain Bacteria; phylum Bacillota_I; class Bacilli_A; order Acholeplasmatales; family Acholeplasmataceae; genus Peloplasma. The sequence goes on along the minus strand of CAZVDQ010000105.1, from coordinate 156 downwards.
ATCTTGTCCAAAAATATTAACTGAACCACTTGTTGGATAAATTAAAGAAAGCATGGTTCTAATGGTCGTAGATTTTCCCGCACCATTAGGTCCAATGAATCCAAAGATTTCTCCTTCCTTCACATTGAAATTAATATCTTCGCATCCTTTAACTTT
>CAZVDQ010000104.1:0-2712 GCA_964625435.1 uncultured Mariniplasma sp. | reverse complement strand
AGATACGATTTGCGCTGACGGCCGTTTCCGAGCACATGCAAGTGGTTTGGATCAGACAAAAGCCTTTTATAGAAGTCAAAGACATGCCCGTGTGAATATCTTTCACCCAATATCGAGACGAAACGGAAAATCCATCCCCGAAAACCAAACCCCACACAATAGGCCTGTATCAACCCTTCGCAAGCCAACTTGGAAGCGCCGTACATGGATGTTTGAACAGGAAAGGGGGCATCCTCAGGTGTAGGAAAGAGATCGGGCTCGCCATAGATAGAGCCGGTGGAGGAAAAGGCGATCTTCTTTATATCGTTGGCCCGCATCGCCTCTAAAACATTGAATGTGGCAACAGTGTTTTGTTCAAGGTCTTTAAATGGGTGAAGTGTGCCAAAACGCACGTCCGCGTTGGCGGCTAAGTGAAAGACAAAGTTTGAGCCCGCCATGGCTCTGGTCAGGGATGGTTGATCAAGCACGTCTCCCTGGACCAGTTTAAAGTTCCGGTCTGTTTTAGCCTGTTCAAGATTTTCATCAACTCCGGTCGAAAAGTTGTCGTAGGCAACGACTGAAAAACCTTGCTGAAGGAGCCGGTCCACCAAATTACTACCGACAAACCCAGCAGCGCCTGTCACAAAAAACCTGCCATGCTGCGATTGACTTGCCACGTATGAATTCCCCAATTTTAGATCATCCACCAAATTGTTTTGCCTTGCCGAGCTTTGATGTCTCGCCAAATACCCAGTACTTCAAGAACAGGAACCCCGTCATTACTGTTATGGCAATTGCGGCCATTACTCCGATATACGGAGACAGAGATAGTATCTTAACACAGACATCCACAACCACAACAGTGATTATATAGTTCACGCATGTAACTATTATGTATTTCACAAGCTGTTTATATACGTTTGCATTTCCAGCTTGAAATGTAAAAAACCTATTGGATAGAAAGTGAAAGGTGACGGCAGTTATATAAGAAATCGAAACCGACAGCCTCTGGGGAAGACACAAAATATCCCACATAAGCGCAAAACTTGAAAACTGGACCACCATTGTCGCCAGTCCAACGGCCAAGAATTTAAAAAATCGGCGATCAGTGAAGCGGCCTGCAAAATTACAGGGTCTTCCTAACATAGAAAACCCGTGACGACTTGATAAACCCTCCATTCATTCAGAAGAATGCGAACTATAGAGTTCACTCCAGATTTTTCGCAAAACGCTATCATAAAGGGGGGCAATTATTCACCCTAATGGCTTTTTCGGCGTAAGGCTCATTCCAATTACAAGATTCAAATTTGTCCAAGGCAATATCAACGGGAAAAATCGTTTCCCAACAATGTGAAAAAACTTGCCTGTCTCGACAATAATTTCCCCAGGAAGATTAATATGCTCATTCGCCACCACCACTTTCTCATAGTCCAAATCTGGAAAATGCTTTTGAAAGAGCCTCTTCGCGCTGATTCCACGGGCGATTCCGTAAGCAAGCCCTCCTTCACATGGAATACAAATGGTAAATAGACCATCCCGCTTTTTTAATACCCGCCAAATCTCCTTTATACAAGCGGGCAGGTTGGGCAAATGTTCCAAAACATGAATAGCCAGAACCCGGTCAAAATAATCATTTTCAAATGGCATTTCTTTCTGACAATCCTGCACCACAACTTTGACTCCTGATCCATATTTGTTGGCGATCACCTCTGCCATTTCAGGACGCATCTCAACGCAGCAGTATTCTTTCCAATCCGGTACTTCATAATGAATATGCTCGCCTAAACCTGCCCCGATTTCGAGGATACGTTCCCGGGTCTTCTTTTTAGATCTCTGTGGATAGCGATGATTAAACTTCTCAATAACGCCATATTTTTTCGGAAGCGTCTCGTGCCATAACTTCATGAATGTATCCCGAGCCATTTCTTCCTTCTCGGAAAGGATTTTCATTGGCTTTGGCCACTTGTGCATTTACTTCCCTGCCCGCATCATTTTCATAGGACCCTAATTCTGACTAACGGAAAGCCTTTAGAAATTCACCTTGCGATCTATAATATACATGGGCCGGCGTTTGACTTCGTCGTAGATCCTTCCTACGTATTCACCCATCAGGCCCAGGCACAGGAGCTGTACACCCGCGAAAAAGGTGACGACAAGGACGGTTGTCGAAAGGCCTGGAGTCAAATCAAATCCAACCAACTTTTGAAATATGTACCACGCACCCAAGAGAAAGCTGAAACCCGCCAGGACAGCACCGGCAATAGACATCATCTGCAGCGGTCTGCTGCTAAAGCTGATCAAACCGTTCAGCCCAATTCTCAGAGAGCCCAAAAAACGGTTGTAATGACCACGGCCATGCAGGCGTTCATCCCGGTCATACTCGATAGAGGCCTGCTTGTATCCCACATAGGCTACGAGCCCCCGTAAAAACCCGTGTGTCTCGTTCAATTTGCGGAGGTCCTCCATCACCCTTCGGCTCATGATCCTGAAATCACCCGTGTCGCGTGGAAGCTGTACATCGGAGAGCTTGTTTATCACATAGTATCCCACACCTGAAACTACCCTCTTGGGGATCGTCTCTCCCTTTCGGGACCGTCGTTTGGCATAGACCACCTCGTACCCTTCCCTGAACTTGGCATACATGTCCGTAACCAATTCCGGAGGGTCCTGGAGATCCACATCGATAACGACACAAGCCTTACCGTTGCATGTCAATATCCCTGCCATGGTAGC
>CAZVDQ010000103.1:0-2721 GCA_964625435.1 uncultured Mariniplasma sp. | reverse complement strand
TGTAGAATCGTTAAATGATTATATTGACTATTTATGGGTGAGTAAGTTTTGTCAATTCGATGCAGTTGTTCCATATGTGAAGAAGAATGTAGATCAAGTTATTTTGCTAGTAACCAAAATTAAAGAATATTCTTCCAAATATAATATTGGTATTATAAATAAATATTTAATAGCGAACTTTAAAGAAGTGTTTGAATCCGATAACGATAATCATTATTACTATGATATGATTCGTTTTACAATCGACTGGATTTTCCGATATTCATCTTCTTTTCCACGGACAATATTAGAATATCTAGAAAATAAATATTGGTATCTTATAGCTGATAATTTTCAAAAATACTCCGGTTATTACAAGAAAAACTTAGACGCATTTAAGAGTAACATAATAAATAATGGTATTGCGGAAAAGCAATTACACAATTATGATAGAGTCTTTAAAATATTAGAGTTAACCAATAAAGAGCCATTTTTAGAGGCTTCCAAAAATGTTGCATCGCATTTATCAAATCACATTCTAAAGATGTTAGATGAAATAACTGGTGAAAATTATGTTCTAGTTATGAATCTCGCTGAGAAAATCAAGAAGATTGCTAAAGCCTTCAAGTTACCACAAGCTAATAATTTTGATAATAAAAAAGAGAAAATTTCAAAGGCAAGTGATGATTTCTTCGAAAAAAATGGTCGTAAATTTCAGTCAGATCCGATAGATGTCGGTAAATTTGTCAAAGAACTCAAAGAGCAAAAAGCTCCAATGATTATAAAACTGATGAGTATTTCTCATATTTATAAGAAAGATAAGAATATGTTTGTTAGTCAATTTGATGATGTAATGACAGCACCATCTGGAATGTTTGATTTGATTAGTCATGTTGGACTAGAATTTAACGAATACTTTCTTCCTTCAAGAATAAATATGATTCATTTTTATACTAAATTGTATAATGGTTTTTTACATGTATGTTTCAATGATTTAGAATTGAATCAAGAAATATTTGATAATTATTATTTGATTCTTGGATATATGAAAAAAGATGGAGTTATAACACAGGAAGAGTTAGAAGAATTTCATGGTTTGTACTCGATACTTAATTTCAGTTTAGAAGCGAAAGAAGACAATATGTTTAGAAAATCATTAAATTATGGATTATCCATGTTGATTTCAGTGTTTATTGAAAAAATAATAAGATTTGTTTTCTTGTCAGAGGTTTCAGAAGAAAATGAGTATTTTGAAGAAAAATATTTTACACTAGGAGCCTTACTTCAAAGAAATGAGATCACATTATATTTTGGAGAACACTTAATAAAAGTGGTAGAATTTCAACTTCTTAAAGTAAGAGGAACAGATATTGGAATGAATATAAGAAACTCATTAATGCATGATAGAAACGAAATTTATTCTTCAATGAATCTTGGCTACCCAATTCAATTACTTTATATATTATTTTCCATTCTAAACGCAGTTACTCTCCATTATATGCCCCCCTTTGGAGATAAGAAATTTGAGTGAAGGGTACCGCATGGTGGGCAATTAAAATACGCGGGGCAGATTTTTTGAGAATATGAGAAACAGGAAGGAGATAACAGAAATGATTAAGCAAAATATGTCAAAGAAGATCATAGATGTTCACTACAAAGAAGCAACAGAACAGTATTCAAGGATTTTATCTTCTAGAACAGAATATAGGGAAAGAACTGTAGCTATATTTACTCTATTGTTAGGAATACTAGGTGCAATTGTTATATTTCAAAATAGCGATAAAACATTTTTCGAACTATGGGTATCCTCTAACACCATTCTAAAAGTTTTATATATATTATCTACACTCGTAGGTTTAGTATTTTTCTTTTTAACTTTTTTCTATTCAAGATCTTACACTCTAAGTGACATACACAAGTCTCTTATTGCTAATTCACAAAACATTATTGATTCTGGAGAATCTAATCTGCCGATTGAATTGACTAATGAAAAATTAGTCGTTGATGAAGAATATTATGTCAAAGTAGAATTTATTAAAGCATACAGTGATGCGACCCAGAAGATTATTAATGATCTAAGAAAAATGGGGGTTATATATATTGTTGGTTTTATCGGTTTTATAATATCATTTTTGATATCATTATTAATTATATTTTAATAAGAAAGGAGTAAATCATGGCTGATCAAAAGAAAGATGTTAAACCTGTCAACGCTGAGCAAAAACCAGAGAAAAGAACAATAGATACAACAAAGACACTATCTGGAGTGCAATCATTTAAGGATAGTTTTATGATGAATAACAAAGACAATAAACCATTGATTAAAAAAAAGAAATAGCAAAATCGACGTCTTTGCTGATTTTGTTTTGAATTACACGTAAGCGAGGTTTGGATGTAGATGATAATAAATTCTGAAATAAACCTTGAATATAAGCGACTTAAGTCGCTTTTTTCTTTGGTTGATGAATCAAAGAAAGAATTAGTAGATAATTTGATTTATCAGGCTTCATTTATGAGAATCGAACTTGATAAACTTCAAGGACAGATTACAAAATATGGTGCTGTTCAAATTTCGAGTAAAGGTGCTCAACGGCAAACAGAAGCTGCTAAGTATTACACCAAGCTTGTGAATTCTTATGGAACAGTAATTAAAACATTAAACACGATCCTGGGAACTCAAGTTGACGATGGAGATGATGCATTTGATGAATTTCTTAAAAGAGCAAGTGAATGAACTACTTA
>CAZVDQ010000102.1:0-2723 GCA_964625435.1 uncultured Mariniplasma sp. | reverse complement strand
CCAGTCGTATGTGTAATCAGCGACCGTTCTGTACTTCAGCTCCTCCCGCAGCAATCTTTCTTCGAAACGACGACGGATTCGGCGTTGATGCAACAAATAGGCAATAATCAACACCTGGAGCAGCATGCCTGCTATTACGACAATAATCCAGTCCTTGTAACTGTCCCAGAAGTTGGGTTCCTCGAACTTTGTGATACTGCCCGCCGGCAGTTTGTCTTCGGAGATCTTCCATCGTTTGAGCTCGCGCCAGTCGAACATATACTGCAAACCGTTTTCCCGCGCCAGCGGGATATTCACCGGTTTCTCCCCGTTCAAAACGCGCAACCCCAGTTCCGCTACCTGTTTCCCCTTCTTTTCTGCACTGCTCAGATATCCGCCGACCATGCCGTGACCAAGCATAAGGTCCCAGAAACTATAGACAGGGGCATCGGATACTCGGGAGATTTGGGAAAGCGCCTCAGGTGCAGCGAACTTTTCCCCGACGCCATCCTCAAGAAGGGTGACATACATGACCACCGTTTGAGCGGGCAGCCTGGACACCCTTTCCAGGATCGCTTGCATGGGAAGACCTCTGAGGTCTACAAAATCGGCCCGGTCCTCGTAGGGTCGAAAGGCCTCCCAGGCATTTCGGCCCCATCTGCGCCCGATGATTCCGGCACCCGAGACAACGGCAACGTGCCGGGTGTCCGTCTGCAGATTGAGCGCCAGTTCAAGGGTTTTTCCATAACTGTTGACGGACAGAAGTCCCGTGACGTTTGGACCCAGTGTGTGGCTTTCAACAAATTGCCGCTCAACACCGGCAAATGCGATAGGGACTTCGGGGAAAATGTCCTGCCCATACTTCAGTACAAAGCCCAAGGCCCCATTGTAAATCGGAATAATGAGATCAGGTTTGTTTTTCGCGTATTTGTAACTGTACAGGTCAATCAGCCTCTGGACATATCGATCATCGTTAAAACGTGTCAGGTCCAGGTGCTCAATATTGATATCAACTGGAAAGGACTTCTGCGATTTCAAGACCGATTGAATCCCTTGGTTCCACAGGAAACCAACCGGTGATGTCGGGTTGTAGGAGGCCAGAACAAGGACCGTTTTCGGCACCGGTTTTTGTGATGCAAAAAGGGTGGAATGAAATAAAAACAATGCCGAAAGAACAAAAAAGAGCGCTTTTGCGATCAGGCTCCTAACTGGAAATCTTTCGGTCTGTCCACTGATAAGCATAGATTGTCTTTCGCAATTAAAACAGAGAATGCGGCAAGTGCTAAACAAATGGGGTATTCATGACTTTCCGATGAATCCCTTTTAGAAATGTCTCACTTATAATTCATCAAAATTTCTACCAAGAAAGCTGTTTATGGGTCAATATAAATTTATTGATTGTCAACACCCCGCTTCATCTGATACCAAGGCACGGTTTCCGAGATTATTGTCTTTACGGGAGGACGCAGAAATCAGAGGAAGAATACGACAACCACCATTAATACGAATGTAAGCGGGAATGCCATACGGCACACATTGTCTATACGCAGGGCCAACTCGGTTTTTTTCCTGGAAACAAGAAAACTCGTGGTGAGGGATTCAAGTAATGCCAGAAAAACCAAGACAGTTGATCCGGTAATGAACTTATCGAGGATCGTAAAATAAGAGATCCTGGGAAGGATGCTTGCCATTGCAAACTGGAACGCTATCAAAGTTAGCATAGACGTAGCCGACAGTCCGATCTGCGGAGCTAAATGAGCTGGGCTGATCCAAAACACCGTCCACGACATGAAAACGATCAGACATAGAGGCATGATCACTTTCCACAGGTAGTAACCCGTTTGACGCTTGGCGGAGATCTCGAACTCGTACAGAGAATGAAAGCGGCCAAAGGCTTCGGCGAAAGTGCGGTCGATGCTCCCTTTGACCCCATTGATAGTCCAGTCAGAGATATTCAGCAACTTTCTTCTTCCGGTCATTTTCTCATCGACAACCAGCTGCACCTCATTTTCGGCATACTCGAAAGAGCTGAGCCAAATTGGGAACTTGTAAGTATCAAAGGGAAACTCCTTGAGATTATGGTATGTGGCCAGGGGGCCGCGATACCGCTGAAGGTATTGGACCTTTCCATTTGGGCCGATGTCCACCTGGTCGGGGCCTCTCGGAAACAGGCGCCCTGAATTGAGGAAGTCGATTTGTGGCGACCACACCTTTGCCAACGGAACCTGACACCCGGCAAAAGCGGCGAGTCTCGGATCTGTCCATGTCAGTCTGACGACAAAATCCCCGGTCAGAGTCTGTTTAACATCGTTGATTTCTGACAGGTCAAACATTCGGATGCCGACAGTAACTTTGGTCGGAGGGCCACCTGGATCGGGTCTTTCGTCCGTTCGAATCTTCGGAAGTGCACAAGAGTTGTGTTCGACCTTTGTATCTCTCTGCGCGTGGGAGATTGGAACGAGAGAAAATGCAAAAAGGATGGCTACCGCTCTGCAGCAATTGAGGACGAGCCGTTTCATCCCTCCTGTCTTCATTATGAACATCTCCAAAAACCCGAACACTTGGAATCGTCCGCCTCTCATTGATCATAGGCAAAAAGGAATAACCCAGAGAAACCTTTTCCGGTCTTTTTTGGTCTTAGACAGGTCTTGCCCGGAATTGCCTCGGTTCATCACGTGATAGAAGGCGCCCGGGTATTCTATTCTGAGGGGTCTTGCCATGGCCGTGGGGGTTTGTGTAAATTT
>CAZVDQ010000101.1:0-2804 GCA_964625435.1 uncultured Mariniplasma sp. | reverse complement strand
TTAAAAGAAATTTCGGAGTTCTTAACAGAAAACGAAATCCCCAATGGTAGAGAAGAAATCTTCTGGACTTCTGCTACCGTCAGTGCAATCCTCACAAATGAAAAGTATTGTGGTGATGCCATCTTACAAAAGCGAGTTACCTTGGACTACTTAACACACAAATCAGTTAAGAACAATGGCCATGTGCCAAAGTACTACATCATGAACAACCATGAACCCATTATCCCAAGAAAGAAATTTGAACTTGTACAAAGTTTGAAAGCAAAAAGAGGTAAAAAGAAAAATAACTCCAATTATGGTAATAAATATGCACTAAGCGGAATGGTATATTGCGGGGAATGTGGAAAGATCCTAAACCGCCATTATTTCAATTACAAAAAGCCAACTCAAAGGATTGTGCTTTCCTGCAAGAACAGATACAAAGATCCTCATGTCTGCAGCAATAAGCCAGTTGATAACGATCTATTAGAAGCTGCAGTGATAGAGTCCATTCAAAAGCTTAATCTTCATAATCCTACAGTTGTAAAGGAAACTCTAGACTTAGTGAAATCAAGTCTTGATTCATCACACACAGAAATGGAAATCAAAAACATTCAAAAGCAAATAGCAGTCATCGAAAAAGACATCAAACAGATTATAAGTATTAACGTTGAATCAATGAGTGAAAACACAAGTTTTTACAAAGACATCTATAATGAAAAGAAAGCAGTATTGACAGAACTCAAGCTAGAATTACAAAACAAAAAAAGCTCACTTGTTGATCTGCATCTTCACGATGAACGGATCGAGCAAATAAGCGCGTTTTTAGAAGGCTATACTTCTCTTAATAAAAATATCCTACTTGGTGTTTATAAAGCAATCATTGCGGTGAGTCAAAGTGAAGTAATCTTTGTGATGAGTGATACAAAGTTATCCCAAAAAGAAATCCAGGATAACATTGAAACTTATAAATCATTAAAACGTATTGAGACAAACACCATTGTTGGAACAAACAAAAAGCGCATCATTACTTATCATGTCGTCAAGCATGGAGGTAAATAGAATGAACGTTGTTGAACTATTAGATATTGAGTCCTACGAAAAGAAAAAGCAGAAAAAGAATGTATGCGCCTATGCGCGCGTATCAACAACTAAAGATGTACAAGAGACTTCATTTGATTTGCAAGTTGAAACATACACTAAAATGATACAAAGTAATCCCGAGTGGAATTTCTCAGGCGTATTTGCTGACGAAGGCAAAAGTGGAACCAATATAACCCATAGAGATCAGTTCAATTTAATGGTTGATTTAGCTGAATCTGGAAACATTGATTTAATCTTAACAAAATCAGTCTCAAGGTTTGCAAGAAACACCATTGATTGCTTATCTGTCATTCAAGACCTCAAACGATATGGTACTGAAGTATGGTTTGAAAAAGAAAATATATCTTCTTTTGATCCAAAGATAGAATTCGTGATTGCTGTGATGGCAGGCATGGCCGAGGAAGAATCTCGTAGTATTAGTGAGAATGTGAAATGGAGTGTTCGTAAGAGATTTAAAGATGGTATTATCCCCATGGTAACTTCTCAAGTCCTAGGTTATGACAGAGATGAAGATAACAACATTATTATTGATGAAGATGAGGCTAAGGTCATCAAGCTTATCTTCAAACTCTATGCTAAAGGCATGTCACAAAGATTAATTGCTGAACATTTAAACTCACTCAACCTTAAAACTAAGTTTGGTAGCGTTCCATACTATGAAGGTGCTATTCATGGCATCTTAAATAACGAACGCTACACAGGAAATGCAATCCTTCAAAAATCCATCAGAAAAAAAGTTGGTGACCGCTGTGGTGAAAAGAATCAAATGACGCAACCAAAGTATTATGTTGAAAACTCACATCCTGGAATCATCAAGCAAGAGCTCTTTGATAAAGTACACAAGATAAAAAATGAGCGCATCCTAAAATACAATCATACGATTGATAAGAAACAACTTAAAAAAGTCGGTTCAAATAAATCAGAATATGCTGAATTCTTAGAATGTGCAATATGCGGTAAAAACTATCATTACAAAGTTAATAACTATAATAGAACTTGGGAAAAAAGAATCTTGATTTGTTCAACAAACAGAATCAAAAAGGAATGTGATAACGATGCACTATTTGCCGATACTTTTGATAGTATGCTTATTACTCAAATCAACCACATCATCAAAAACAAAGATGAGTTTCTAAATAGCCTGCGTAAGGCTTTATTAATCCATCCAGCAATCATTGAGCTGAACATGAACTTGCAGCAGACACAGGAAAGATTAGACGAGTATGACGCGAAGTTACAAACTATGATGTCTTCTTCTGATGACCTTGATAATCAAATCCGAAATAAAATTATTGTTTTAAAGAATCAGACTCAATTAGACTTAATCAAATACAAAAACAGTCTATTAACAACACATAATGTTCAAGCAATCATTAAGAGACTTAAGACCCTTTTAAATAAAAACAAAGCCTTGATTCAAAGTATATCCGATTTTCCTTTCAGAGAAGTATTCGATAAAGCCATTGTTCATGGTAGAGATAAAATCGAACTTTTAATTAATCCATTTAAAGAAGCAAATAAAAAAAGCGTATATGAATATCCAGCCATAGAAACTGAATACTATATACGCAAAACAAGACACGCTTCAATAAGTACAATTAAGATTTTGTAAAGTTGGACAGGTCCAATTTAATGTGACCATTTTAATGCAAAAAAGGAACTAATGTTCCTTTTTGTTATTGAATTATTAAACATATCTAAATTTCTATTTATTCACCTGC
>CAZVDQ010000100.1:0-2927 GCA_964625435.1 uncultured Mariniplasma sp. | reverse complement strand
ACCCAAGAAGAGATCCCAGTAAGACAAGTGCAATTTCATTTACAATGGGAGAGGTTATTAAAAAAGCCATGGTAATTCCAAGGGGAATACCCGCCTGCGTAAACCCCATAAAAAGGGGAATACTAGAGCATGAACAAAAAGGGGTGACTGCTCCAAAAAGAGAAGCAAGAATGTAGCTGATACCACGTTTTTTACCTGAGAGGAAATTCCGAATCCGTTCCGGCTGAAGTCCGGCCCGCAGTAATGATATGAGATATATCAGGATTATGAGCAGGACAAAGATTTTAGAAATATCTTCAAAGAAAAAATGCAGACTATCAGCAATTTTTGTATCAACCGAAAGCCCGAAAACTGTATACACAAGAAAATCAGCAAAGTAGGTAAATAGTATCATAGTATTAATCCTTGCAGGAACAGTTGTCTCTTTCAGCTGAAACACGCAGAGCACACTGGGTCATGTCTATTACGCATGAAGTTAATAATTTGTAAAAAATCTGATTTCCAGATTTTCTGTAATCAATAAGTCCGGCATTATAGAGTAGAGAGAGATGCTTACTTACCGTAGACTGATCTAAACCGGTTATTTTTGTTAATTCAGTTACATTTGCTTCGCTTGAATTTAATTTATCAATTATTGCAAGCCGGCTTTCGTTTGCAAGCAGTTTATGTAATGCGGCTTGTTCACGATAGGTTTTAAGTAGTTTTTCGTTCATGAAATAAGAGTATGGTAATATGGCAATATAGTCAAGTAGATTGTTTGACTTGTTTAGAATCTGAAACGAAGACGGTGGGATTCTATTAGATATAACACTACCTATGATAAGTATTTATCAGCAAATTGCTTATTAAAAATCGATGATATGTTTTATACTCGATTAAATATTTTGTTTAAAAATAGTTATCAACTATATTTCCCACCGTCTTCGTTCCAGATTCAAAGTGATACGAGAATTCCGCCTGCGGCTCCAATTAATGTTCCTATAACTGCTCCAGCCAGTATATCGGTAAAGAAGTGCTCGCCTGAGGCTGCACGTAAATAACCAGTAAGAACTGCTAAACTCCAGCTGCTTACATTTACAGAAATGGCCATACCATGGCTGTTGTCATTGTATACGGTATAAATTGATTGAAATGCTGCAGCAGCAAACGAGAGGGCCGTATGACGGGATGGAAAAGATTTGTAGGGATCTTCACTTTCGTCAGGGAACGGGCGGCTTCTTGAAAAGGTATTCTTCATTATTTCTGTTGAAAAATAGACTAACCCCAGAGTACCAGCATACATTGCCGTATTAAATGCTGCGGAAAGCATGACATCCTCTTCCGGCATCACTTCGGTAAATAGCGATTCAGATATAGGTATAATAGGTAGTGATAAAGAAATTCCAGCAGCTATAGTGGAAAGGGAAGCGAGTGATGGGTTTAACTCATTTGGTAATAATAAGTTATCAACCTGATGCAATCCAGACCATTCTCCTATTTGTTCAGCTTCTAAATTCTGTGGAACAAGAGTAATAATTGCCGCAGAGCATATGCACATGATTAATAAACGTGTAAGTGACTTCATAGAGGTTGAATCCTTAAGCTTCTGTTTTAGTTTTCAGGTTTATCACTATCGGATTCAAGTTCAGGAACTGTTTTTGGAGTTAAATCAAATAAATCAATTAGTTTTGATGGTACTACTTTTCTCACAAATGGTTCAAAACCGGAAAATATCTTATCATACTCTTTTTCACTCTCAGAGATTGCTGTCTGCCATGCCGGTGCAAAACCGGGAGCTCTTAATGACATAATTTCAATAGCTCTCTGAAAAACCTGGAGTTTAGCCACCTCTCGTCTGTTTGGTTTTTGTGATAATGTGCGTACGCTGATCCTGAGATTCTCACACTGTTTTTTCAAGTTATCAATCTCTTCCCGCAATCGGGATAGAGTATCAGATTCGATATCCATTTTTTGTGTAACGATAGATTTGATTCTCAGAACCTCTTTTTTATGCTTCCTTCGGATTCTGAGATTATTAATAATTGCTATTATAAAAAATATAAGACCAGCGCCCAGTCCAATAAGAAAAAGATCCATAAAATCCTCCAGACCACAATATGATTTAATATATCATGCTAAAAGAGTATCGTATAGAAGCTGAGCAAATTTCAAAATTCAAAGAATTTTGAAATTTGCTTTTGAAGTTTTTGGATAGTATTGCTAAATTCTTATATTACGAATAATTACAATCATCCAAAAACTTCTGATTACTAGGTTGTTCTTTCAAAATTATTTTGAAAGAACAACAATTATTATTTATTTTTCAGTATAAAATCTGCTGCATCCTGCAGAAACGGTTTTATTGCATTGGGTAATGAGACTGATTTACTAAAAGCTGCCATATCTTTAAATCCTGTCCCGGTGAGAAGAACGATTATTTCGGCTTCCGATCCTAATACTTCTTTAATTTTATCAGCATCAGCCCGAACCCCTGCCCAGGCAGCGGCAGCAGCAGGCTCTGCGAATAAACCAGCTTGTTTAGCCAATTCCAACTGAGCATCAGATATATCCTGGTCAGATACTATTGTAGCCCATCCGTGAGAACCTCGAAGTGCTGTAACAGCAAGTCTTCCTGCTGCAGGAGATGCAACAGAAATTGAATCAGCCATTGTTACCGAGGACTCAAGCAGTCTCTCTTCTCCGGTATTAAATGCATGTGAGATCGCAGCACTGCCTTCAGCCTGTACACAAATGAGTTTTGGTATATCTGTTATAAGTCCAGCTCTTTGTAAATCAGTAAAACCTTTATAAACGCCGGAGAGAATTACCCCATCTCCAACAGGAATATATACTGCATCAGGAACTTTTCTACCAAGCTGTTCAAAAAGTTCTATTGAGACACTTTTTTTACCTTCAATAGTAATAGGGTTATAGGCAGTATTTCTATT
>CAZVDQ010000099.1:0-2979 GCA_964625435.1 uncultured Mariniplasma sp. | reverse complement strand
TTACTATTACATATATCATAGTAGTTCTATAATAATTATAATTTACTCTATTATAATATAATATATATTATTAATAATAAAACGCGCGCGAGGCAGAGGGTGAAATTGAAGCGATAATCCTTGTTTACCAAGTCGAAGAAATGAGAAACGAGAATTTAGTAAAAATCAAATTTATGAGAAGCCCAAATGGAGCTTTGAAAATATATAGAAGTAGTAACAGACAGCCTAAAAGTTGCTGAGTATTTTGGCAAAAGACATGAGTATGTACTAAGGAGAATACAAGACATTATAGAGAAAGGAATTTTTCAAGAACACACTTTTGTGTTGGTGTTAAGAGACGTTAAACAAGGTAATGGAGCTATACAACAAAGGCCAATGTATCAAATGGACAAAGACGGATTCTCATTATTGGCTTTTGGTTTCACAGGAGACAAGGCTCACCAGTTCAAACTTGAATACATCAGAGCGTTTAATCAAGCTTAATAATATTCACTAAATGCACCTTGTTCATTAAACATGTGATAAACATACATTGAAGTATCATACTGCATGTTATAATCACCCACCCAAAAAACAGGTAATCCTAAAATAAAAAATAGCTGAAACCATACAGTTACAGAATTTTTCGCATCCAGCTTATACGTTTTGTTGGTTTTATGATCTTTCAATGCTAAATCTAAATTAAATTCCATTGTGCTGGAACTAGGTATGATATAGAGTGTCAACCCACATAATATAGCCCCCAACCAAGACATATCCTCATTCCTAAAACCGTTTAAGGTAAGAGTGTAATCAGGCTTAATTTTACCTAAACTACCTATTGTTCCATAATCACTTATTAAATCTTTACTATACCAACGCGCAAGAATAAACTTTAAGACCAGATAGCCATTGCTTTTGTTTGAAGTTACGCCCCTTGAAGCACCTTCACCATTAAGTTTCTGTTCCCATTTTTCAATCTTCATTTCAATAACAGGTTTAGTTTTTGGAGGAATTGGTTTTTTTACTTCTGGCAACTCATTACCATTAAAACTCATACACCCAGAAAACAATAAGCAAAACAAACACAGTAGCACGAGAATAAATTTAATCTTTTTCATATTTTACTCCATACATATTAAATGTCATTATATTTTAATTTATGATGGATTTCATTATTTTTCAATAAATAAAAATTATTTTTGTTGCATTCTTGTTAATATTTTACATCAGGCAACCACAATGGAATAAATAATATGCGAACAGCTAAGAAATATGCACAGTTTCTTGATTGTACGCCTTTTTTGTTGCTACAGCCTTAACCTTTTTGCTATAGTTCATTAACTTTAGAAAGGAAAACAATCAACCCACAACAATTAACTACGGAGAAAGCAATGGTTGAAAAGAAAAAAGCCCCTGTTGAAGCAGAGGCCAAAAAAAAAGATGTTTTTAATCTATTAAACATTAACCCGAAAAAAGAGGATTGTCAAGTAAAATTGATAACTCCTGAGATTGCAAAAGAGTTATTGAAACTAAATACAAAGGTGAACGAGTTAAGGTTATCCACTCCTATCGTACAGAAGTATAAAAAAGCCATGCTGGAAAACAACTGGGGGAGAAACAATGATGCACTTTCTATTAGTATTACTGGTATGCTCATTAACGGTCAACATCGCCTCTTCGCCTTAATAAGTGCAAACAAGGCATTTTCATTTAACATTTCCACAGGACACCTTGACAGTGATTTTGGAATAATTGATACACCCTTCAAAAGGTCTTTATCTCAAATATTCAAACTAGGTAAACATTCTCATTCCACTATCTTGGCATCAGTAGTTCCTTACTTGATGAAATATAACGGACGAGGCAATTTCCTTAATATCCCAACAAGTTACGAGGTAAATGTTCAAAATTATTACCTTAAACATAAAGAGCAAATTGATTTTGCTGTAGGAATGGCACAAGGATGCGTAAGGGAAGTTCCTAAAAGTATTGCAGTTACACTTTTTTACAAATTCAACAAAATCAGTCCCAACCTTGCACACTATTTTATCAACTGCCTAAAGCCGAAGGGTGTATATATCTCTAATGAGCCTACTGGCGTTTTGCTTAAAGAATTAAGAATTGTACAAATAGAAGGTGCAAGAGATAGAAGGTCTCAACTTTATATATGGGCGATAATTATTAAAGCATGGAATTGTTACCGTAATAATAAGACAAAAGTATCTATTAGGTCTATTCGTTGGTATCCACACGGAACTCCAAGCAGTCCAGTTTCACAGCCTTTCCCCGAAATAATATAAGGAGTAACGATTATGGCAATACTTCATATATTTAAAGAAAGACTGTCAACTCAAAAACAATACTCTGAGTTGTTTAAAATCAATCCTTCAATTTTAAAAACAATAAGAAACAACATTGACAAAAAAGGTTACAATGAAGCCTTCCCTGTCATCTGTTGGCAGAAAGGCGAATCACTCATCGTCATTGATGGACATACACGCTTACAGGCTTGTATGGATATTGAACGCATTGTTAATGTTCCAGTATGCACTATGGGTTTTGACTCTTCCACAGAGGCAATTCAATATGCAATAAAATGTCAAATCAACCGCAGAAATCTTACGGATGCCGAGATAATGAATGCAAGGGAAACGCTGAAGAGGTGTACGCAGAAAGATAATCAGCATGTGCCACATGGCACAAGCACATCTGCAAAGGATGAAGCTGAACTTTTCAACACTTCCGAACGCACAGTTAAACGCCAACGCTTTGTCGATGACAACGCTACTCCAGAGCAGAAAGAAGAAATTACGTCTGGCAAGAAGTCTTACAATGCTATCTACAACAATATTAAAGGCACTCCTGTTAATCCAGACAAAGAACTCAAACAACAGCTATACATTCCACAAATCAGCAATAGTACACCCCAAAGCCTCACCGACCTTCTTTGCCGTACTAAGCCGTACATCCTGCCCGTTAATGATTTTATGCAGTGAC
>CAZVDQ010000098.1:0-3011 GCA_964625435.1 uncultured Mariniplasma sp. | reverse complement strand
ATGGTATACTAAAAATGAAAGATATTGTTAAATTTATAATATTTAAAGATATATTCTAGATTTCTATCTTATCGTAAATTGGTAAGATATCATACATATCTGTTTAATTAAAATTTCACATATTTTTTAAGACCTAAAATTGATAAGATGCTCATCATTTTTGATATACTATATAAAGAGGAGATGAGTAAATGAATTATATATATGAAGATAATAAAATATATGTCAATGATAGTGAAGGAAAAATGATTGTAAACGCAACTTTCCCATTTATTGATAAAGGAATCGTTGTGATTGATCATACGTATGTTGACCCATCACTGAGAGGCCAAGGAATAGCAAGTCAATTAATGCATGAAGTATATAAACACACAAAAAAATTGGGATACAAAGTAGTGGCGACTTGTCCATATGCAGTGGTCTGGTTTAAAAAACATAAAGATTTAAATGACATCATCGATGAAGATTTGCAGTCACATTTGGCACCAGAATGTCAAATTTAAGGGGAGCAAAATAAATGAAAAAGCCATTATTGATTTTGGTTTCAGGTGGATCGGCTTCTGGGAAAAGCACTGTTGTTCAAGAGATTCTTGATAGAGCAGGACTTGAGGATGTTTTAATTCTAAAGCATGATGATTATTATTTAGATCAAACCCATCTACCATTGGAACAAAGATATAAAATGAATTATGATCATCCTAGCTCGTTGGATAACGAACTCCTCTTTAAGCATCTAGAAAAATTATTAAGTGGTCAACCAATTGAAAAACCCGTTTATGATTTTGACTTATATACGAGAAGCAGTAAATTAGAACATGTTAAGCCCAAACCAATTATTATCATTGAAGGGATTCTCATTTTAGAAAATGAGAAAATTCGGGGTTTATCTGATATTAATCTATTTGTTGAATTAGATGATGACACAAGACTTATTAGACGGTTACTCAGAGATATGAGAGAACGAGGAAGAACGCTTGAAAGTGTCATTAGTCAATATGAGAAAACAGTTAAACCAATGTTCCATAAATATATTAAACCAACCAAAAGATATGCAGATGTCATCATACCCAATGATCGAAAACATGATATTGCTGTTGATTTAATTGTTACTAAGATTAAGCAAATATTAGGAGAACGTTTATGATTTTAGTTGTCGCAGCAATGAAAGAAGAAATCAAAGAAATTACAGATAACAAAGATAATGATATTGAGATTCTTTTAACTGGAGTTGGAAAAGTCAATGCTGCAGTAGCACTATCTGAATATCTTTCAAGTCACTCTGTTGAAGCAATCTATAATTTGGGATTTTCTGGTGCAACCGAACCTTTTGAAGTCGGTGATTTAGTCTTAGTTGGCAGTGCAACATACCATGATTTTGATTTGTCAATCTTTGGTTATGAAAGAGGACAGGTTCCTGGATTTCCCACTCACTTCAATTCAGATGAAAAACTAATAAAGAATATCCAATCAAAAATTCCACAAATTATGAAAGGTCAGTTATATACTGGTGATTACTTTAAAACAGAACACACGGGTGAACCTTGCCTGTTCGATATGGAAGGAACGGCTTTGTACCAGGTTGCACATCAAAAAAATATACCAATTGTAAGTATCAAAGTAGTCTCTGATGTTATGGGGATGGAAAACCATTTTCAATCCTATCGTAAATTTGAAGCCCAAAAAGGCGCAGATATGTTAAATATCGTTTTTAACAAATTATTCATAGAGGTGGAATAATGAAAGGTTTACTTATTTTAAGTCATTATGTAGAAGATGGCGAAGCATTATCAACAAGAGCTCTTTTGATTAGAGCTGGATTAGATGTGACAACGATAACTTTTGAGAGCACATTAAATATTATTACAGCATTTGGACTTCATGTTAAAGCTGATGCTTTTGCAAAAGATGTTGATACGCTTGCTTATGATTTTCTAATTATTCCCGGTGGTAAGTATGTTGCTAAGGTTGTCGATAAGGATACTCAGATTAAAGAACTAGCAAAACTTTTTTATAAGCAGGATAAACTCATAGGAGCTATTTGTGCTGGACCAAGATTTTTAGGTCAAGCAGGATTGTTAAATGGGAAATCATTTACGGCATATCCTGGAAGTGAAAAGGATATTTCTAAAGGTATTTACTTACCTAGTTATAAGGCAATTAGGGATCATAATATTATAACCGCGCGTGGTGCAGGAGCTGTTTATGATTTTGCATATGAAATTGTTAAGTACTTATTAGGTGAAGAAAAAGCCCATAGTTTATTAAACAGCATTATGTTTTAATTGAAATAAATAAGATCAATATTGACAAAGGATTAACAAACAATTATGAGTATAATAATCATCGACTCGATGATTATTTTTGTATCTAGGATTAAATAAATATTTTTAGGGTATTAATCTCTTTATTCAACAGAGTTCACTTGATCTTAAAACCGTATGAAAGTAAGTATGAAACAATACATCAAATAACATATGATTTTCAAAAAAAAAACTTAATAGTTATATAAATAAAATATTGTGTTTTCTGATTCATAATTTATGAAATATGATAATAATTTAACAAACTATATTTCATAATTGTTCATATTTAAACAACGATAGAAATCTATTGAATTTCGAAAAAGATTTAAATATTTTATAAGAGCTGACAAAATATGATATCTTTTAAAAGTATCATTAAATCGCTTTATATAGCGATATATAGGTTATTAAATCATCAACATATAAACATATATTTTAATAAATATGATGAGAATCTAGTGATTCACATCTATTTTTTATTGATGGATCTTGTGTTAAAATTTGAAACATATTATGATTTTTAACAATAATTTCAAAAGATAAAAGAGTGGCAAATCTACACTTAAAATATGAGTTAGCTCTAATCATGAAATCATGAATGTAAACATCACTCAAAAAGAATAAAAAACCTAGCTTTTTGTCTTGACAATTTATAATAAATTGGTATAATTATATATGCGCTTGCACAATGGCCCGTTGGAGAAACGG
>CAZVDQ010000097.1:0-3071 GCA_964625435.1 uncultured Mariniplasma sp. | reverse complement strand
TAAGCTCGAAAAAAAAGAAACAGATAGGCCTGGTTCTTATATCGGCTAGTTTTTTTGTCTCTGTGATAGCATTGTTGCAGAGATTCTTCTATTTTGACAAAGTAATACCCTATATAATTTCACAGAAGCCTTTCATGGGTAGCACAGAGTTTTTTTATCTTATGGATATTATAAAGATGAAGCGTGTTATTTCGATTTTTACCACCCCCAATCTGTTGGCATCATACCTGGTTATGATTAATCTTTTAACTTTAGGGTATGTCTACTCAGAGGAAAAGAAGAGGAATATAGTATTGTTTGTGGGCTTCTTTATTATCAACAGTTACTGCCTATGGCTCACGGGATCTTTTATGGGTATAGTTAGTTTTGCCTTAGGATTCTTGCTTTTTTCAGTAATGTTGTTTATTAAGAATAGGGAAAAATTTATGCGATTTTTGCCTATTCTCGCTTTGTTTGCCTTGGGTGCATTAATTATGCTTACAGTCCTAATTAGTCAGAGATGGTCTGGTATGTTATACAGGTATAATCTCTCTTTTGCCTTGGCAGAGAGAATGAAGTTATGGCGTTTTACTTCAGGCATTATATCGGATAGGTTGTGGCTTTTCGCAGGACCGGGCAACTTCGCTAATATATGTAGGACATATATGACAACTAATACCCCTGATTCTACAATGGCACACAATCTTTTTATGCAATTATGGATTGAGCTAGGATTTTATGGGTTGGCAACCTTTGTTTGGTTTTTGATTGTTCTTGCACGAGAAGGACTTAAAAATATATTTAACAAAACCACGTTATTGGCCCCATCTATCTTGAGAATAGGCGCATTCTCCGCGATAGTTGCTTTTTTATTGCAAAATATGGGAGGCTTTAGTTTCTTTGTGCCACAGATAGCGATAATATGGTGGATATTATGCGCTCTTTTAATAAGTGATAAATAATTTCAAGAACAGTTCTCAAGCATGATCGGTTGTGCTCAAGAACCGTTCTTAAGATTATTTTAGGGGCACTAAGTCGTTGACTTTCACAAATACGAAGCATATAATATTTAAAAAGATTAAAAATGAAAAAATTCAACCGCGAAAAAGGTTTTATCGAGATAGTGATAGTTTTTATTATTGCTTTATGCTTTGCTATAGCCGCGGTGATTACTCTCTTCTGGAGCAAGGCTCCGCTCTCCGTATCTCACCTTAAGCGATTTCAGGCTATAAATTATACGGAAGCAGCTCTGTATGAGACATTTAGTAGGTTTAGATCGAGTGTTCCTCCGTTTGATGAATGGGATGCGAGCCAATGGGCGCTTTGGATAGACACAGGAGGGGCGTCAGGTTTTGTTCCTACTTCCTCTACAACTGGTATTTATACTCTCTTGGATACAACAGATACTTCTGTTTATCCCGCGGGCCAGCCGATTGTTAGAATTAGCGTCCCTTCGCATAGCGTTGATACCAAGATCGATGTCGCTGCTAATGATATGGGTACGCCAGCAGATGCATCGGATGATAGAGATGAGGTTATGGCAACGCTTGACCAGGAGCTGATAAAATTATGAGTAATTATAGAAAATCCCACAAGGGTTTTACATTAGTTGAAATAATGGCTTCAGTAATATTGTTAGTTTTAGCGGCTATTGCCTTTTTTTCTGTTTTTATTTATACAGCAAAGTTGAGGGTTTATGCCTCAAATGATTTTAGAATGTCAGCTAATGCCTCGTCATGGCTTGAAAAAGTGAAATCAGGATCCACCGTAGAATATAATGACCTCAATTTTATCGCGCAGACCGACATAGATTTAAATGCCGGTGCTTCTATTTTGCAGGAAGATTATACAAATGATTGGATAATAGCGGATGAAGGCAATGTAGATATACAAAGTCCGGGAGGCGTATCGTATACAACAGAGAATAATATCAACCTCGGTTCAGGCGCGAATTTTAAGAAGACAACAGTAACAGTAAAATGGGATGAGAAGGCTTGATGAAAAAAGAGTTGTTAAATACGAGATCCGCGATTACATTAGTAGAGTTAATCTGTACCATTGTGCTTATAACTTTTATATTTGGTGGTGGGGTAATAATTATTACAACGAGTATGAGATTATTTAAAACAGAATTAACAAGAAGCATTGTTATGGACGATTTGATTATGGCCCTCGAATGGATAAAGAAAGACGCGATGCTCTCAGACGATGTTGACATAACTACAGACAACGAAATTACACTCTCTTTTACGCATTCCAATGGAGGCCCACTTCCAGATATAAGATATTATGTAAAAAGCGCTACCACAGAATTATATAGGCAGATATCTGGAGTTCCCGGTGACGGGAAACTAATAACAGACATAATAGATGCGGCTAATTTACCTATTTTTACAAAGCTCGCGGCAAATAATTATCTATTGGCGAAAATATGGATAAAAGATGTTGTTGCCAAAGCTAGCGGATGTCAGGACATAGGAGTGGTGCTGCGTTGCCGCAGGACAACTTCATAATGCATATTAGTGGTTATAATTAAGTAAATAGGAGATATTATGATAAAGCGAAAAAAAGGTTTTACTCTGGCTGAAGTAATGGTAGTAGTTATAATTCTTGGTATCCTTGCGGCAATTGTGTTACCTGTGTATAATAAGATTATAAAACGCACAGGGTTTAAGGAAGTAGCAAGTGTAGTAAGCCTGATAAGGGCAGGCGCGAAGTATTACGATCTTAAATATGATTTAAGCGGGCTTGTCGGTGATTCGTCTGCTTGGGATGTTTTAAAAGTTGATGATCCCACAGGTTCTGGTACAGACTTGACATATACTATAACTGGAGATGCGACTCCTGCATTGCAGGTTACCTATGACGGAAATACGATCTATACCTATGATTTAAATGCAGGCACAGGTGCAAAGGCAGGCGCGGATTCGGCTTATTTGCCCTCTGACCTACCATAAAACAAAGGGGACAGGCTACTTTTTAAAAAAGTAGCCTGTCCCCTTTTTACTTGTCTTTTTTCGTATTTTTCTCTTTACCTAGCTTTTATCCCCTACATAATTTCTAAAATTCGCCAATAGCGCTTGACATGTTTT
>CAZVDQ010000096.1:0-3171 GCA_964625435.1 uncultured Mariniplasma sp. | reverse complement strand
AAGGATTTGATTATGAACTTTCACAAAAGGTATATGCTGGTAGTGATCTATTTCTTCTCCCAAGTTTATTTGAACCCTGTGGTCTAAATCACATGATTGCAATGCGATATGGGACATTACCGATTGTAAGAAATACAGGTGGCCTAAAAGATACAGTGAGATCATACGATCCAAATAGTGGTATTGGTACAGGATTTTCATTTAAGAATTATGATGCAGATGAACTAACTGAAACCTTAGATTATGCTTTAGAAATGTATCATAATAACCAAGAAATTTGGAATGATCTCATCGATCAAGCAATGAAAGTTAAACATAGTATTATTAAGATGGCCAGACAGTATGAAGAGCTTTATCTAATGATATCAAACAATTAAAAAGACAACTCCCAAACGGGGTTGTCTTTATTCTATTCGCTAAATTTATCCTTTAACAACGGATCAAATACTTGATTCCTAATCATTTGTATTTCCTCTTTATAAGGCGGTTTTCCATCTACATATGGTGTTTCTAAAATCTTTGGGATATCCATAAAATCTGGATGATAAACAACTTTTAATAAACTATCAAATCCCAGATAACCAAATCCAAAATTCTCATGACGATCTTTAGATGCTCCCACAGGATTTTTAGAATCATTGATATGAAAAACAGAAATATATGATTTGCCAACGACCTTATCAAAGTGCTCGATAACAGATTGAAAATTTCCTTTAACATCATATCCTGCATCATGTGTATGACATGTATCAAAGCACACGCTCAATCGATCTTTCTCGTTAACTAAATCCATAATTGCTTTTAATTCTTCAAAGGTTTTACCCACTTCATTGCCTTTACCTGCCATCGTTTCAAGAGCAATTTTTACATCTGAATCCTTAGTATTTTCAATAACTTTCTTTAGTCCTTCTGCAATCCAAATGACAGCTTGTTCACGGTCCTTACCCACGGCACTTCCAGGATGTAAGACAATTTGTTTTGCGTGCATTGCTGTTGTTCTTTTGACTTCTTCTGTTAAAAACGAAATCGCAAATGCTCTTTTTTCAGGATCAGGATTTGCTAAATTTATAATATATGGCGCATGAACTACAACGTGAGCGAAACTTAAATTATTTTCTTTCATCAAGCTTGCAGCTTCATCAATTCTTAATTGATTAAGGTGTTTACGCATTGTATTTTGTGGTGCTCCTGTATAGATCATAAATGCATTTGATCCATAAGACAGCGCTTCTTCTACAGACCCTAAATACATCTCAGATCCTTTCATTGACACATGACTACCGATGATTAGCATTATCTTTCCTCCGAATCTCTTGTTTTGCTTTTTTGATTTGAAGTTTATTCTTCTTCTTATAATTAGGGCTTACTTTCGTAGGCTTTTTAATTTTACTGATAGCATCTCTTTCTTCTTCAAAGAACTTATTTTTCCGGATAGAGACTTTTGTCAATCCATCATTGGTTAAAATATAATTTTTAAAAGGAATGCCTTGTTGTTTGAGTTTTTCGATCTTTCTATGATCATCAACTGTCATAAAAGTTATGACTTGACCTGAATCATACATCCGTCCAGTACGTCCACTCCGATGCATGAAAAACTCTAAATGATGTGGTAGGTCATAGTGAATGACATGTGAAATCTTGAAATCTAATCCTCGTGCTGCGAGATCACTTGTTACAACATATTGGTATTTAAGTGCATTGATTTCAACGATAATTTGACTTCTCTTTTTAACACCTAATGAGGCATTAATGCTCACAACTGAGAGATTTCTATCTGCCAAGCTCTGAAAAACAGCTTCTTGATTTTCTTTTTTACTAACAAAGATGAAGCATAGATAGGGATTGATATGGTTAATCAATTGATTGAGTGCTTCCAAACGATTTTGATATTTAATATTAATCAATTGATATTCGATTTTCAATGTATGCTTTTTATTCGTATCAATTAAATCATAAGCACCAAAATATTTTTTCATGAAAGGTTGCATACCTACAGTAATTGATGCTGAAAATAACATCAGTTTTGCTGTTCTAACTGATGGTAAGACGCGGTCAAGTAAGGATAGAAAATCATAATCAAACATCATATCTGCTTCATCAAGTACAAAGTATTTTGCAGTTTGAATCTTGAGTAGATTAAGCTCAATAACATAGTCCACAAGTCTTTGTGGTGTTATAATCACTATTTGAGGCTGATATTTTGCTAACCATTCTTGTTCTCTTTGTTTATTAGAACCACCATAATAGGCTTTGATTCTAACATCTTTTTCGATTTCTTTCAGCATTTTTTCAACTTGTATCACGAGTTCATTGGTTGGAACACAAATTACTACCTGAACTTCTTGTTTTTCAAAATCCATATTATCTAATATAGGGAGCAAATATGCATGCGTTTTGCCAGTACCTGTTGGTGCTAGTCCAACTAAGTGCTTCCTACTATTGATAAGTTTAAAAACACCATCTTGTATTGGTGTTGTTTTATTAAAACCTAGTTGTTTTAGCTTTTCTTCTATATACATCAAAATCACCATTGCTATTATATCATTATTTTAGTTTTTAAGATAAAGAAAGGGACTTTTTAATTGATATCAAGTATAATGAAAATGGTGATTATATGAATGTAATAGATTTAACTCCTCGAGGATATTGCCATGGTGTGCTCAATGCGCTTGCTATGGTAAAAAAAGTCATAAGAACTGAAAGCTATCCACGTCCTATATATATCTTAGGACAAATCGTACATAACACTAAAATTACTCAAGCATTTAAAGCGTACGGTGTGATTAGTTTGGATAAAAAAGGTAAAACTAGACTTGAATTAATAGAAACTATTGATAAAGGTACAGTCATTTTTACTGCGCATGGTATTAGTAAACAGGTCATTGAACGTGCAAAAGAAAAGGGATTAACCTATTTGAATGCAACTTGCAGAGATGTACTCAAAGTCCATAAGGCTGTTGAATTAAAGCTTTCGGAAGGCTATGAAATCATCTATATCGGCCATAAAAATCATCCTGAACCTGAAGCAATCCTTGCCTTAGATCCAAAAATCTATTTTGTTCAAGATGAAAAAGATGCATTACAACTTCCCAATCACTTAAGTGAGAAAAAATTATTTGTCACAAATCAAACCACACTTAGTCTATTTGATATTGAATCAGTGCTAAAAAT
>CAZVDQ010000095.1:0-3221 GCA_964625435.1 uncultured Mariniplasma sp. | reverse complement strand
TAAAGAATGTTCATATAGATAATTCCTAACTTACCGGAAGTAGTATATCAAATTGTAAATCAAAAAACCACAAGCTTAAAGCACAATCGTTAAAAGAAGTATGGAATATCGGTTATCTTATTCAGTTCAGATATAAAGACACCTTTAAAGACAATACTTTCTGATTGAGCCTTGTTGAAATATAGAGGTTCCTTATTAATATAGAAATGGCCACCGCCACTTGGGTTATAGAAAACTTTTGAAATGTATGCTTTGTTATAGTACTCAAAAAGCATGTCATGTCCTTTTTGATTGGTGTTTGTTTTCCAGAAGAATGATAGTTTAAGTTCATGATATTTAACGCAGATCACGTCATCGTGAACAGTAGAGATGGTTAAAGGCATCACCTCTTTCAATTCATTATCAAGATACTCAAAAGTTCTATAGGCTAGAAGCTTCTCGTTTCTTAAAGTAAAGGGGTTACCGACAATCACATCGATAGAAACATTATAGTATCCAGAAAGTGTCACAAGATCAAAGATTCCAATCTCACGTGATCCATTTTCATAGTTTAGATAACCTTGTCTAGTCTTACCGATAATCTTACCAACTTCTGTGGTTGATAGATTATAAGACAATCGAAGCTTCTTTAAGTTCTCACTGATAAATAATTTATTGAAATCGTCATTAGTATTTAGATTTTGCATGGTATTATCCTTTCTTGCATCTTCATTAATTACAAGCGTATTATACGTTAACAAATGTAGCGTTGTCAATATTATTGTATACATTAACTCAAATAAACGGGTAAAAAAGGTAAATATATTAAAAATATAAACTCTTTTTGTTTCCTTGAACGATTTATTGACCGAACATATTTTCACTTTGTAAAGAATGATATACAATATAAACACCATCAAAAATACACCTAAGGGAGGAAACAAGATTGCTTGTAGAAAACATGAACAAAACATCCAAAATGAAGAAAGTGCCATTACCAAGATTCTATTTAATTGATCGTAGAGTCAAACTTGGTTTATCAGTTGAAGAAGTATCAAGACAGCTAGATGTAACGCATTATTATTACTATCAACTAGAAAACGGAAATAGAGGTCGTAAACTCACCGTATCGATGCTTATTAAACTTACAAGAGCACTGCAAATGGATGCCGATGAGTTGTTGCAATTTGAATCAGAATATATTGATAAATATAAAGATTTAAACATCAACAACTAAGAAGGCGATAAGGATATGGACACGATAGAATCACTTCCAGACAGAGTCATACAGTATGTCACTTTCATTGACATCAAACCAGCTACGAAAGAAAGCTACTTGAGGATTTTATTAGAGTATGTCTCATATATGGATAATCTTCCTGACTTACCACTTAGGCAAGATTTCATCAATTATCGCGAACACATCAAAAAAAGAGTTAAGGCGGCTTCGGTTCAAAAGTATATTGTGATTATCAGAAATTTCTACCGATGGTTTTATATTGAAGGGTATGGGCCCAATATCGCAGAAGGTATAAAAGGAATGAAGATTGAATCTAGCTTTAAACGCGAATCGCTATCTGTTGAAGATTCAAAACGACTCTTGCATAAAGCAGAGTTACACGCAAAAAAAGATATCACTGGACTTAGAAACTACGCTTTGATCGGACTGCTTTTAACAACTGGATTAAGAACAATTGAAGTTGAACGATCAGATACCGAAGATATCGATTTTGTGGAAGACTCCCAGGTACTATATGTTATGGGAAAGGGACATGATGATAAGGATACATACGTTAAGTTATCCCCTCAAGTCTATGCAATTATAGAGAAATATATTATAAACCGATCCGATGAGTTCAAACCATTATTTATTAATCACGGTCATCCGAACCATGGAGAAAGAATGAGAACAAGATCTATTCGGGGTGTTGTCAAAGAATACTTAAGGCAAATAGGCATCGATAGTCCCAAATATTCAGCACATAGCTTAAGACACACCACAGCAACACTGTCTCTACTTGAAGGCGCAGGCATTGAAAGTACACAGCAGTTGCTCAGGCATAAAGACCCAGCAACCACACAAATCTACATTCATAAGATTAACCGTAGAAAAGAAAACTATGAACGAAAGATTAGTGATACCTTGTTTGGGAAAACAACACGAAAATAAGAGAGGATAAGTTATGATTAAGGAATTTTCAAATGCAGATTACGGCATCGTTCGGACCTCGCTTGTTGAAGATCAACCATACTTTTGTTTGATTGACATCGCGCGGCTCTTAGATATCAGAAATGTACAAGCATGTCGAACTAAAATACCAGCAGAAGAGATTGTAACGATTGAATTAACAGAAGATAAAAACAAGAAGAAACGCTTGTTTATCGCAGCTAAGTATATCAGCACATGTATGTTTCAATCAAAAAAAGTAGAAGCTGAAATGATTAACGATTGGTTATATAGAATTGTTTTACCACAACTACTAAGAATTGGTGAATATCATGTTGATGATTTCCATGATCCCAATGTTGTGATTAAATTCTTAGATGAATACCAGGATATGAAAGTTAGAAATAGCGTTTTAGAGACAGATAAAAGGGTAAATGAACCCAAGCTCAAGTATTTGAATAAACTCCTTGGTTCAGCGCATTGTGTTGATCTAGATATCGCACATACGGTACTTAAGTTTAAAGGTATCGGAAGTATGGAGTTATTCAAGATTTTAAGAGCAACCCATATCATTGATGATAATAATCAACCGTTTCAAGAATATTGTGACCGTAAATATTTTAGAGTGATAGAAGCCAAATCAGCAACTTGTGGAGGCATGCTCGTATCTAATAGAACCTATGTCTACAAAAGCGGTATATCATTTATCGAGAAAATCTTATCAGAATACGAGGTAACAAAAAATGCACAACGAAGCAGAAAATCATTATACGCTTAGTGACTTAATCGAAATCTTAGGCGTATCGAGAGTAACCTTACATAAGTATATCAAACAAGGTAAATTAAGAGCTTTCAAACTCGGTAACCAGTGGAGAGTCACTGAAGAAGAACTAAACAAATTCAAAGAAAAAAATTCAAACTACTAAATCGATAAAACCGACATTTCTCTTTAACCGGTAATGCTTGTGAACGGAAACACGAACATACTCACAAATACACAAGAACTTACTTTGAACATACTGTGAAGTGTCGGTTTATTGATACATAGAAAGGGATAAAACATGGCACGACCATA
>CAZVDQ010000094.1:0-3366 GCA_964625435.1 uncultured Mariniplasma sp. | reverse complement strand
CAAAGCACCTGAATTAAATAGTAATATTTTCTTCTTTACCATGGGTTCGACTCGCCAAATTTTCAAGACCGGTTCTTGAGATTACTTGTGCATTAATGTGTTATTATATTAATCATCTAATTTCACCTCTGCAATTGTATCGAAAATAACTTTTGCTATGATCTCATGCCCCTCATATGTTGGGTGCATTTCGTCTAAAAAATAGCTATCATCTTCCAAAAAAGGCCTTGTATCAACAAAAAAAACATTATCATTATCATTACTTATTTTTTTTAACACATCGATATATTCAAGTATAGCATCAGAGGATCTATGGGCTTCTGTAATTAAAAACACTTTAAAGCTATGCGCCTTTGCAAGTTTTAGTATTTCGTTTAGATTGTCTTCGAAATCTCCAATGGGGACCCTTCTTTTAGGTTTATTTTTAATTCGAAATATAATACTATCTAGCGCGTTATATACTCTTGAATTTATAAGATATGATTTTGCTTTTCTTAAAATAATTTCTGCGGGCTCTACATGTTTGCTATTTTTCGTTTTTAAATGTTCCCAATATTCTCTATCTGTCATCGCTACAAGAATATCAGTATTATCGTTACTGTCATTCGCACCTATGCATAATGTAATTATATCAGGGTTATATTCTAGAAGCGTGTTTTTTAAATACATCAAATCTTGAAAGCTAGAATACCCACCAACCCCAGCATTGATAATTTCAAATTTCATATTTCCAAAATGCGCATTAAGTAATCCCTCAAGTACCGCCGGATATATTTTCGTAGTGTATTCTAATGGCCAGCCCCATGTCGATGACCCTCCTAAGCACACAATTCTTAATGTATCTTTTTGTTTTTTCTTTTCATAGGATATGCCGCGAAATTCTTTCCTATAATCATGGTGAATTTTTAAAGGATTACGTTCTGCGGGTTCGGGCTTCCAAAAAATACAATGGTCATATAATGAACCTTTTCTGTATTCTAGTGAAAGGTATTCATTGTAGGGGGATAAACGTAATCCAAGTTCTAGCATTGCAAATAGAATCACTGCCGGCACCAATGAGAATATTATTTTTTTCAACATAGCATTATTCCTAACTGTCTACGGCAATGTATAGTTTTTAACGATGCCAGCCTTTTCTGTAATGAGAATTACTTATAAAAAGGTAGATCCATCTTGGAAAATCATAAAACAGCGGTGGGAAAATGCGCAAGGCATAATTTTTCCAGCCCTCATTCTTTTCTATCATTAAGTATCTGTTCTTAAAGCACAGATACTGCCTCATTTTGATGCCAGTTAAAGAGCTACCCCCTAAGTGGTAGCAAATTAATTCAGGTCGTAATTGGGCCTTCCACGCTTTTTTCTGTGCCCGCCATGCCAGGTCAACATCTTCTACTAAGAAGAAGAACCTCTCATCAAAATATCCTGTGTCCTCTCTTATGTCGTCAAGCATATCACGCCTATAGAGCGCCGCGGCGGAACAGGCACCAAAGATCTCTTTTGCTTTGCTATATTGGCCGACATCTTTTTTACCCTTACCGATATCATAAAATCTTCTCATCCATGAAAGATAAAGCCCGCAGGAATAGATCTTTTTCTTATCAGGATATAATATCTTTGGCTGCACTATACCGATATCTTTAGGTAAGCTCTTAATCAAGCCTTGTATCCTAGATAAAAAACCTTTTTTCAGTACTACATCATTATCTAACGTTAATATCCATTCGTATTTAGCTATATCTATGCCCTGGTTTCTTGCTCTGCTCGCGCCGAGATTTTCTTTGTTTTCGCGTAAGATAACATTAGGGTAATCTCTTCTAATTAATTCTACGGTATCATCCTCCGAACCATTATCAACAACAATGATTTCAAAATCCTTGTATTCCCGGCTAAATACAGAATCGAGGCACGGTTTTAAAAAGCGCTTACTATTTTTAGTTAAGATTACTATTGAAACCATTTTCCAGTATCCCTGCAAACCTTTCTCCTAAAACATTCAAGGAGTAATTTTCTTCTATCTCTTCCCGGGCAGCGCTTCCTGTCTCTTCCGCTAATCCAGGATCATTTATCAGTTGTTCCATATGTAAAATAAATTCATCCTTGCCAGAGGCTAAAAAACCGTTATATCCGTCTTTGATTATATAACATGCTTCTCCTATGCATGAAGCAACTACAGGCTTTGCTTTTGCCATATACTCAAATAACTTTACAGGGCTTTTTGATAGATTGAAACGCGTTTTGTCCAAGAGAGGCACAAGGCCACAATCTATATCATCCAGATAAGAAGATATATCATCATAATCGAGCCATCCTTTGTAGACTATATTTTCGCAATGATAGCTTTTGATCAGTCTTATCAGCTCCGTACTAAAAATTCCATCCGCGGCAATATAAAATTTAATAGAAGGATACTTTTTAAAAAGCGCTAGAAAACACTCTATAATAAATTTTAGATATCCTATCAGCTCTATTCTATTAACCGAACCATGCCAGGAGAATATAAAATCTTTTTTTTCTTTACATAATGAGGGCTTGAATTTATCTG
Source organism: uncultured Mariniplasma sp. (assembly GCA_964625435.1). GTDB lineage: Bacteria > Bacillota_I > Bacilli_A > Acholeplasmatales > Acholeplasmataceae > Peloplasma. The sequence continues at coordinate 824 of CAZVDQ010000094.1, read as the reverse complement.
TATCAACCGCTGTGGGAATATAATAGACCTTTTTGTTAAACTGCAGAAGGTAATCTCTTAAATAATTACTCGCGGCAACACAAAAAATACTTCTTTTAGCAAATAACCTGGTAAGGTGCTCAGCTTTTGAGCCTCGGCCCTCTCTTGCCTCCCAATCATCCATATCAAATATAAAAGGCCTGCCCCTTAATTCAGCAGCCAACCATGCCGGTATTGTATGATAATTAAAACGGTTTACTATAAAAACTGAAGTTTTAGCCTCTTTTGAAAGTAGTCCAAACCCTTTGCAAGAATATCTTAATTTTTCACTAAGACTAAATTTAGCGTCATCTTTGCCTGATCTTGCTCCCAGCTTATCGACAAAGGAAAAGACTTCTGAATCGAAACCTTTCTCTTTAAGCTTCTCTGCAAAGCCCCAACAGCGCACCCTTGCCCCTGGATTTATACGATTTTCCCGAGTTATAAATAAAAATTTCATCTTGATATCCGCTCATAAGCACGAAGCAGGGAATCAGCAGTATAATTCCAATTATACTTTTTTTCAATCCTGGCCCTTGCGCCATCAGCCAGGGCTTCTCTTAAATCTCTATCATCAAGCAATTTTAAAATGCCCTCTGCTAAGGAATGAAAATTCCCTTCCTCTGTCAAAATAGCGCAACCACCAGCCATATTCCTTACTTCTCCAACAAGACCAGCAACTACAGGTTTGCCACATGCTAAATATTCCACGATTTTTAAAGGACTTTTGCAACAGCTAACCTCAGTTTCCTTAAAGGGCGCAACACAAATATCAGCGGCAGCAATATAATACGGTATATCCTTGT
>CAZVDQ010000093.1:0-3367 GCA_964625435.1 uncultured Mariniplasma sp. | reverse complement strand
TTATAGATAATCAATTTGATATTTGGAATGAGATCTCTACTTGTTCCTCTACTGATGAAACGAACTGCTTTTGGTGCGTATATTTTTAAAGTTTTTAAATTATTAGATTCATTCGAATAATCTTGATGTTTATAGCCTACAAAATAATCATATTGCATGAAGTTGAGTGTTAGATTATACCGAACACAATAAATGCTATGTTCACTTGGATATAAAGATTGAAAGCTATTGAGGAAACGCTTATGGTGTATTTGAGTTTCACTATATCCATCTTGTTCCTCTGAAATAAAAGTGCTTTGTCCAATAAATGTATACTCGAGGTCGTGAACAATATCATATCTCAGGCTAAGAATGTTTTGTTTAGGAATTTCATAGGTTAATACTGGAAAGTGTGTATAAACTGTAATATTGTTCTTTCGCGCAACACTTGGATTGATTCCATGTGTCTTTTTAAACGCGCGAGAAAACGCTTCGTTGGAGCTGTAACCATATTTTATTCCTATATCGATTATTCGGTGGTCTGTATTAGAAACCTCATAAGAAGCTAATGTGATGCGTCGATTTCTGATATACTCTTTTAAGGTATATCCCGTAATCAGTGTAAATGTTTTCGTAAAGTAGTGATAAGAAACATTACATTCTTTAGCAATGTCTTCAAGATAAATATCATCCGTAATGTTATCTTCGATATATGCTGTTGCTTTATTAATCATTTCAAACCAATTCATCGTATCACCCTATCTTTTTTATATAAAAGATTTACCGTAATAAATTATTAATTAAAATATGTTTTATAACTAAATCCCTTTTAAAGTATAAAAACAGAACAAAGATGTCCTGTTTGCAAGTTTTGCTCTAGTTTAATTATAGAACTAAATTTAATATTTTTCAATAATTCATTATTTTATGAAGATCAATTACATTTTAAATGGGATTAATCTTTATGTAAGTGAGACCGTCATTTTTTTTAATATTTTAGATTGGTTCTAATGTAGTATAATTGTAATACGGAGTTTATCAATCTAAGAATAAACATAAGAATCTCAGGAGGAAGTAGATGAATAATAAAATTTTACTGGATGTACATGAAAGACCTAAAAGCATTATAGCTTGGATTTTTCGGGTATATTCAAGCTTTCATATTAAGTATTCTTAACGGTGTATTAGGAGGCATGACAATCGTCTTGTATGGTTTGATTGCAGCAAATGGTGTCAAGGTTTTAGTTGAAGATAAGGTCAATTTGACGAACATGAAAAATCTTATTATCGTCGGTGCAATGTTGGTCATTGGTTTAGGGGGCGTAGCAATTCAATTGAATAGCAGTGTATCTTTAAGTGGAATGAGTTTGGCAGCACTTGTGGGAATCATACTAAATCTCATTTTGGCACCAAACAAGGAAGATAAAGTATAAATTTAAACTAATCTCAAAAAGTTGTACTCAGTGTAAATTAATATATGTATATATATCTGAAGGTATATAATAAAGGACAATGAAATACAAGTCAAGTATTCAAAGATTCCAAATGACATCTTAAGAAACATAAGTTTGTGTTGTAACTATCATGATAGAAAAAAAGAGCCTAATCGACGGCTCTTTTTTTCGATATGCAGTCATGAAGATTGAGAAACCTGAAACAGTAATAGTTGGCTTCGTGAAGCCAATGGTGTGCATCTTGGTTGCAAAATGGTGGAGACGAGAGGAAGTAATATCCCATTCAGAGACTTAATTTTTACATATTTTTTCCATTTGTTTCAAAATATGGACACGAAAATCTGGAAATTCCAAAATTCCATTTTAAAAAAACATTGTCAAGAGTAAATTCCGTTTTTATGAGGATTGTGCTAAAAAGCTGTAAGCTTCTAGTGCACAAAAAGTAAATTTGGTATAACTCTAGAGTAAAACACGCTATTTTTCTATATAGTATAAATGTAATATTTAAAATCTGTATAACATGTTTTTAATTTCTTTTCAGTAATCCTATTTTCGCTTATAACGCATAATTCAGTATATGGAAATTGATTTTTTATAGCGCTAATGTCATCAACATTATCGGAATACAAAATAACAAATGACATGGCACTAATATCTAGATGTTGGGTGTCGTCGAAATTCGATTTGATTATTATGTCTCTTCCTAGACTGCTTAATTCATGTGGTAAATCAGATTGCTTAGAAATTACCAATACATCTTTATATCTTGATATGATGGGTTTATAAATAATCTTTATATAGTCTTCAATGCTCAAATCCAGATTGATTTTCGTTTGTTTTTTAGGAGATAAATGCATTAATATATCGGAAAAACCTGTAACATAGAAGATACCAATAAGTAATCCCATTTGAACAGTTTGAAAATCCGGAATTCTATAAATTTCCATTTCATGAATATAAAATATTATGATAGTTAATAGAATTATTCTAGCATAAAAAACTAAATCAGATACTTTAAATTCTTTATGAATCAATCTAAGAATAAGATCAATCATCCATGTGAATAATGCCAAGACAAAGAAAGTTGCAAATAATTTTTCCTGAGTATCATCAATATAAATGATAATCAAAAAAATTGCAAGAAATGAAACGAACGCATATCTTAAAATAGTCCACTGATGATTTTTATATAGCTTAAATCCATAAAAACAAATGCTGCACAATATAACAAGAATAAATAGAATTTGGAATATAATAGATTGCATATTAGTAAAAGCTTCAGTTTCACTAAATAAAGTATTTCCAGTTGCGATAATAATAATATAATCGAGCACTCCAAAAACTATACTGAAAAGAAAGACCTCTTTAAAAGTGATTTTCTTGGATATGAGATATTTGTAAGCTAATACCAAAAGCAGAACTAAGCTGAACACAGAAACTAGTCTTTCAATTCCCATTAAATATTGGTAAGTATACAAAAAAACGGCAACATTTCCAATATATCCGAAAATAAAATGGCTCTTTTCATCATTTTCGATTTTTGTAATCCGTTTTTTAATAGCCAACACATATAAAATTCCAGTTGTTATGAGCACAAATAACACATTTGTTATCAAGCCAACAATCCATTGATTCCTATCATTCATATCTTCAAAATTAATCATAACCATAAAGTAAATGAATGGTGGATATAAAAACATTATATATGTCATGATGTAGTATATAAGATTATTTTTCATTAAAAACACCTCCTTGCCTATAGTATACACCTTAATTAAATGAAATTTATTACATTATCCATACAATAATAAGTGAAAAACATAACAATTAATGTAGTATAAAAATAGATGGATTTTGTTTTAATAGCAATTTTCATTTTCACTTCTAAATTGGAATATTTTTTTAAATAAATAAAAAAGCCTCACTTATAGGCT
>CAZVDQ010000092.1:0-3438 GCA_964625435.1 uncultured Mariniplasma sp. | reverse complement strand
CTAAGCCAAGTAGCTAGTACAATAACCGGAGACCATTGGAATGGATATCTGTTTTTTAACCTGTGAGGTGTGTTATGAATAAGATAGAAACTAAAACAATAAAACCTATTTATTGTGCCATTTATACGCGCAAATCTACAAACGAAGGACTTGAAAAGGAATTTACTACATTAGACGCACAGCGGGAGTCAGCTGAAAGCTACATCAAAAGCCAAAAATCACAAGGATGGATAGCTTTGGCTGATGAATATAATGATGGCGGCTATACCGGCGCTGATACAAATAGGCCAGGGCTTCAAAAGCTGATTAATGATATTAAATTGGGAAAGATTACTTGTGTGGTTGTATATAAAGTAGATCGTCTATCTCGATCACTACTAGACTTTACAAAGTTACTGGAGTTTTTCGATGAATGCAAGGTCGCATTTGTTTCTGTAACACAGCATTTCAATACGGATAGTTCTATGGGCCGGCTTACCCTGAATATCCTCCTCTCTTTTGCACAATTTGAACGTGAGATGATTTCAGAACGGACCAAAGACAAGATGGGTGCTGCCAGGAAGAAAGGTAAGTGGACAGGAGGACAACCATCACTGGGATACGATGTTGATAAAGAAAAAGGAAAGCTCGTTATTAATGAACAGGAAGCGAAACTTGTTCGTAAAATCTATAAGCTATATTTGGAAGTGAGCTCTATTCTAACTACAACAATAATGTTGAATGATCAGGGATATACTACAAAAAAGTATCTAGCCACTACAGGCAGAACATCCGGTGGAGTTAAATTTTCAAAAGATTATGTTCATCGTATGTTAATGAATCCGCTGTATACTGGTAAGGTTGCTTATAATGGCCAGTTATACAATGGTGAACATGAGGCTATTATAGATGAAGAGCTTTTTGAAAAGGTTCAGGACAGAATCAAATATAACAGGACTAATAGGAAAATACACACTAATGCAAAGTGTGCCGGATTATTATCGCAGCTTTTACGCTGTAAGGCTTGCAACTGCCCGATGATTCATACCTACTCAGTAAAAGATAAGGTCAAAAAATACAGGTATTATGTATGTCTCAAAGCGCAAAAACAAGGGTATGCTACTTGTCCAACAAGATCAGTTAACGCGCAGGAAATGGAAGATGTTGTTATAAGTCATCTGCCTAAAATAGAGATAAAGAATGATTCTTTACTGAAAGAAAAATATGGAAAAGTCCTGCCGAAGGTTTTATCTATATGGGATACGCTTATAGCTAATGAAAAGCATAGGATATTGAAACTACTGTTTACTTCAATAGATTATCATGCAGAAACCGGATCGCTTGGGATGAATTTAAATGAAAAAGGAATATATGAGCTTTATGCTGAATTATTTCAGGAGGTAGATCAATGAGAAACGAATTTACTGTTAATTTAAAGAGGGCCAGGACAAGTGCGAGTCGAGATAGAAACAGGCTACACAAAGAACCTGTACTGCGTCAGTACCTTGTCCTTGCGCATCAGATAAAAAATACATTGAAATCTTCCCCTAACAGGACATTAAAGGAAATTTCCGGCTGGATAGGTTATTCTCCTGCAAGGATGAGTCAGATAATGAGTCTGCTCTTTTTATCTACTTTTATTCAGGAGGAAATTTTATTTTCAACTAAGTCTTTCCTTCATCAAATTTCCATGAACACAGCTCACCAAATCTCCCGAGAACTCTTATGGGATAAGCAGAAAGAGCTATGGCTACATGAAATTAACGATTTAAAGCAGCATGAACCAAGGCGTCGCAATACGTAATCAGCAAATCCTCATTGCTCAAATCTTTTAAAGCTTCAAAATCTTTTCTGTTTTTCAGAAATCCGAGTAATTTCTCTCTAGAACAATTCTTATAATTTTTGTAGAAAAGATCAAATAATTCGAGTGGATCATTTATTTTTTGTCTTTGTTTTAATGAAACTCCAAAAAATGTATCTGGATATTTTTTATATGCTTGCAATTCACCATCCGTCATTGGATTAGAGCACATTATTTTCTTTCCATTATTTAGTTGATAGATACCGCATATCTTTTTTTCATATTCTGAAACAGTAGCATTAACTAATACTGCTTCCTTATCTTGACTGTCAGAATCAGGAACAATATATTTATTCCCAATAAGCAGTCTATTATCGCCTGCTACTTTATTGAAAGCAAATTCAGGAATTTCCCCGTTAAATGTACTCGGTATTTCACTATGCTCGCGACTGGATACTATTAAAGACTCCATATCTTTATGTTTATTCCGAGCGACTAATGCCTCACGTATGTTAGAAAATTCAGTATCAATATTAAACCCATCTATTTTAAACCCATAAGCAAAACCCATGCGCTCAAATGCGTTTCCATTCAAATCATATGCATATGAATGATTAGTTATAAAAACATAAGCGGCAGGTGCAGGCTTTTTATTGATTGTTAACTTAGCCTCTTTTTCCTTCAGTTCATTCATGATATCCCTCATTTTCCCTATTAAGTTAGGGATATTGATATCAATGAAAACAACTCGCTTATATGTCGCTTTTTTTCTTAGAGCTTTGCATAACTGATTACCAATCGCTACGTTTTTCTTGTAAGGTTGCCTCGCTTTGGCCTCCACTGAATATTTTTCATTAGAATCTTTCGAAATTGCAGTGAATTCACAGTGCGTGTCTCTACTATCATCTTCGTTCTCCATTTCCAATTTAAACCCAGCTAAAACAAACAAAGCAGCCACATATGTTTCGTAAAGAGCACCTTGGAATTGATCTTTATGCTTTAATCTTCGAATAAGCTTAGCTTGCACCTTTTCTTCGAAATTATGTGCTAATAAATAAAGATTGTAAGATAAATTTAAATATGCAGACATCGCACCTGTCATCGGAGCAACATTGATAATTCCTTCATTCTGATGTTCTGTCATATATTTATAGGCTAATTCATGCCATTGGAGAACAGGATGCTTGTCGTCGTAAGATTTTTCAAATTCACACTCTCCCCATTCCTTGCCAAAAACGAATTTGACATAATCTAATAGAAAATCATGAAAGGTCTTCCATTTCGGGGAATGATACGTTCCATTTCCAACGACAACGAATCTAGATCCTTTATGCTCCAAAGATATTATTGATTTGCCTAAGCCTTGTTGTTTCTCTATTTGTTTTTGTCTGGCTTGCAACTTGGCAAATTGTAAAGAAATATCACTTTTTATATTATTATTATGCTGCTTATCTAAACAACATTTTTTATATTTCTTCCCACTTCCACATGGACACAGGTCATTTCTTCCGATTTTCATTTATTTGCTTTTAAAAACCATTTAAACTTTTTCGCATACTTGCCTTTTATCAATCTATCATGCTATTATTATACATGGCTTTTTGTCTCTTTTAAAATCTTTATTTAGCTGGAGTTTATTCATAAGTAATTGAGAATAT
>CAZVDQ010000091.1:0-3483 GCA_964625435.1 uncultured Mariniplasma sp. | reverse complement strand
CCCAAGAAGCCCCCACTTCAAATTGGTAACCATTAAGTGGTGGGAGTAGGTTCACAAAACATTCCTTAGCAATTGATATCCAATAGCATGTACCGTATGTATTTGAATGTTTGAATTAGAATTTTTTAATTTGTTTCTCAATGATTTTATATGCATATCCAGTGTTCTAGTTTTACCTATAAAATCCGTTTCCCAAACAACTTTGAAAATTTTTTCTTTTGTCACAATATTATTCTGATTTTTTAATAGCAACTTCAGAATTTCATATTCCTTTTTTGTTAAATAAACTTCAGAATTGTTAATACTACAGATACCTTTTTTATCATCGAGAATTACATTTCCATACATATAAGTATTTTCATATTCGTTTTTTTTCATTCTTGCTAAAACTCTCAATTCTAATTCTGGAACGCTAAATGGCTTTGCTAAGTAGTCATCCGCTCCTAAATCAAGAGCAATCAGTTTATCATAATCACTTTTTGTGTTAGATAGCATAATAATAGGTGTATCTTGATCTCTGCTTCTAATTTCCTTAAGTATTTCTAATCCCGATTGATTTGAAAGTAAAAAATCCAATAAAATAATATCCGGTTTGTGAGCATAGTAACCTTTAAAAAACTGTTCAAGATTAAAATACCTATAGCACAATAGGTTTGAATAATTTGCTGTTTTTTCAACGATTTCATTTAATGATTCATCATTAGTCATATAGTAAATAATATTCATATTTTACCTCATACCAAGTGGGTTTATTAAAGCCATTTTTTTCTCTTGAAAAAGAGAATCATTCCTAAAGCAATGATCACACATACAGATCCGAAAATAATGAGTGCATTATCATACTGCAATAATCCGAAATGAATAAAATTCATGCCAAAGAACCCCGTCAAAAATGATAATGGGATAAAAATAGCTGAAAATAATGTGAGTGTTGCCATAATTTTATTCATTTTGTTTCCTTGATTATTAATATGAAGGTCTAAAAGTTGATGTATCATTTCACGACTTTGATTAATTCTACTATCCAATCTTTGTAGATGATCTTTTAAATCTTCAAAGTAAGTTGCTGTTACACTACTAAATAATGCATTCTTTTTAGATAGTACTTTTTCTAATTGTTCAAAAATAGGTGAAACATTATTCTTTAACTTAAGCATTTGTTTTCTAATTAAATAAAAAGATTCTTGTTCGATATTTTTTGTTTCTAGTATTTGAGCTTCAAAATCATTGATAGCAACATCAAGTGTATCAAACACTTCTAATTGTCCATCAGTAATGATATCCATAATTTGAAAGAAAAGATAATCTGTAGGCAATTCCCTAAGTTCTTTATGATCTTTAAATAAATATCTCAAATCATCGAGAAATACTGGATCAGTTTCATGAAAAGATATAATAACATCGGGAAGCATTAAGATACTCATATAATCTTTATTAATTTGACCATTTTCTAAGTATGCATATGAAAAAGTTCCAAACAAATAGTCTTCTTTAAGTTCTAATTTATTACGTTGATTAACATTAAAGATATCTTCCATGATTAGTGGATGGATTGATATATGCTTTTTAACTTCTTGAATTTTTTCAATGTCTGCTAAACCCACGACTTGAATATAGTGCTTTTTATTGGATGTGATATCTAACTTTTCAATTTCCTCAACATTTTTTCCGTCATATTCCCAATGTCTAATAATTGTTTCTATATGGGAATAAGATCCAGTGTATATCATTGATTTCGGTTTTAAATATGAACTCAATTTCATGACTATCCTCCAAATGTATTATATTATATTATATATTTCAGTAATCTTATTTTACCACTTGTTATGCCAATTAAAAAAGAATAGATGATTACATCTATCCTTTGTATTGTAACTTTATTTAATTTCCCATCTTCTTAATCATGCTTCTATAAGCAAAAAACAATAAAATGAAAGCTAATCCAATTGTAAAAGCCATAATAACCCACATTGAAACGTCCATACCTAAAACACCAATTTCTTGTGTACCAAAAGCAATCTCTAATTCTGTCATGGCATCAGGTGGGAGTGTTTGAGCTAAAATCTCATAAGGTCCTTTAAGCAAGACGCTTTTAAGAATAATTGCCATATGCGTAAAAGGAATTACTGATGCAACCCTTGTCATCGTCTTACCTAAGACAAATAAAGGAATATAGATTCCACTAGTAAACCCTATAAAAGTTCCCAAGATACCCGAAAGTGCACCAAAAGCATTTATAGATTTGATAAGTGTTGTTATGTAAATCATCAACGTTGAAGAAATAAAAGTAAAGAAGACAACTAGAAGTGATGTGTAGATAAATGCTTCAGCAGAATACCAATATCCTGAAAACAATCCAACATATAAAAATGTTAACAACCACATGAATACTGAAAGTACTGATGTGACCAATATTGAAGCAATGTAATAACTTAAAATGATTTTATACCGTTTAACTGGAGTAACCAAAAAGCCATCTAGCTTCCTTTGGACTAAATCAGTAATCAAGTTACCCATCATTCCTAAAGATAATGATGCAGTATTAATAATAAGTATTCCACCCATCATAATTCCTGCTGTTAAATACGTTTTCATTTGAGGGCTTAAAAAAGCTAATTCTGAACCACCTGTATATTGTCTTCCAATAAACAGAAAATAAAGCGCTAAAAGAATAATAACAGATAAAAATGAGAAGAATACAGCTGTTTTATCTCTTAAGAAATTCAAGATGTGTCTTTTAACTAATGAGGTCAAATCAAACATGATTCTCACCTCCGATGACATTGATAAATACATCGTCCATCGTTCCCATCAAAACCTCAAATTGCTTAATATTATCCTTTAAAATTTCAATTAACCCAATTGAATCCTGGGGATCATTGACTTGAATAATATATTGATCAGCAACTTTTTCATATACTCGGTTTAAATCATTTAAGGTTTTAAGCAGCTTTTCTCTATTGAGTGGCACTATCTTTAATCTATCATAACTAAATTCATCCTTGAGCTCAGCGGGCGTCCCCTGAGCAACAATTTTCCCCTTATGAATGATAACAACATGGTCTGCATTAGCAGCTTCTTCCATATAATGGGTTGTTAAAAAGATGGTTAATCCATGTTTCTTCTTTAGATCATCAATAACTCTCCAGACAACTTGTCTTGTTTCCGGATCTAGTCCAGTTGTTGGTTCATCTAATAATAGAATTTCTGGATTCGAAAAAAGAGCGCGAGCAATTTCTGCTCTTCTTTTCTGTCCACCTGATAAAGTGTTAAATCTTTGATTTTCAAATTCTTCTAGATGAAGATATTCTTTTAATTCTTCATATCTCTGTTTTACCTCTGATTTTTTAGATTGATATAATGAACCTCTATACATAAGATTTTCTTTAACTGTTAAAAAATCATCTAATACATTCCCTTGGAAAACGACACCTATTTTATTTCTGAAATAGACTTCGTCTGTTTGATCATTAAGGTAAACTT
>CAZVDQ010000090.1:0-3668 GCA_964625435.1 uncultured Mariniplasma sp. | reverse complement strand
AGGTATCCATTTTCATTTTTTAGCCATAGTTTTCTAATCATATGTAACTACCTCCTAACGCTTTATTAATTGAATCAATATCAAAGGTTGGCGAGGTTGTATTGATCGTGATATTGTTTGTTGCGTTTGATGTATTGTTATTAGAACTATTGGATACCGTACTTATACTTTTAAGATTAAATGCATCTCCAAAGAAATCACCGATACCCCCAAAGAAACCACTAACTTTACTCGCTGCATTTGAAACAAAATTACTCACGCCATCGGTGATATTTGAAGCCAAGTCACCAATACCAGATGTAATGTTACCAAAGATATCCTTGACCTTCCCTCCAAGATCACCCATTTTAGATGGAAGTTCTCCAATCCACTCAAATATTGTCTGTAAGAATTCCATAATTTTCTGAACTACATTTAATACAGGTTCTAAAACAGTTCTTAATACTTTAATTGCTGGAACCAATATAGAGCTAAGTACTTCTCCTACGATAGTTATAATTGGCGCTAGTGCATTTAACACTTCAGCGAATATTTCTATTTGTGATATCAATGGCATCAGGATAATGTCTAATATCGGTACAAGTAAATCAACTAGCATAACGACTAAATCGATAATCACATCTAGGATAGGTTGTAAAGCCGTCATTAAACTATCGACAATCGCTAGAATCGGAGGAAGCAATTGCATGAATGTTTCCATAAGCCTTCCAAGTAAGGCTTTAAATTCCTCACTTTGAAATAATGCCATAGCAAGGATTGCGATTAGAGCACCAATACCCAAAGTAGCAAAGTTAATCCCTGCGCCAGCAAAAAGCCCTGCTGTACCGACACCTTTGAGCGCTATGGAGGCAATATTTAGCAATGGGCCTACTTTACCAACAATCGATAAAACGGGCCCTATCGCGGCTACAAGCCCTACTATCGTAGCAATAATTTTCTTTGTTCCTGAATCTAGATTATCCCATTTAGCAATCCAATCTTTTACAGTTGGAATAATGTTATCTCTGACTTTGATAATTAGTTCTTGTAATACTGGCAAAACGGTACTTGCAATATCTACAGCTAAACTAGATAGAGCTTGTTTGGTACGATCTAAAGCATCTGTAAACTCTCCGGCTTGTTCTGCTTGTTCATTGGTAACAATTCCAAGTTCTCTAGCTTCATTTCTTAAATCGTTAATTGCAGCAGTCTCACTAGATAATATTGGTAGTACTTCTGTTCCTATCTTTTCACCAAAGAACTCATTGGCCACACCTACTCGAACAGATTCATCAGCAACTTCACTTAATGCTTTTCGAATAAGCTCAAATGCTTGATCAGCATTCTTACCTTTAAGATCATCTACTGTTAAACCGATTAATGCTAAACTATCAGATACTTTGTCACCATTTCCAGTAGCAATATCACCTAAGATACCATTTACTTTCATAAATGCTTTAGACATGGATTCTGTAGAGGTACCCATAATCGTAGCCACATGGTTCCATTCCTGGAACTTTTCAGCAGATAAACCTAGCTTTTGTGCAGTGTCTCCAATTTCATCTGCAGTATATGCAGTCTTAACAGAAAATGCTGTTAAAGCAGCAACGGCTCCTAATATAGGAACCGTCAGAGATTTCGTGAGTGTTGAACCTAGTTTGCCAATCTTCTCAAACTTAGCATTTCCAAGCTGCTTGATCTTGTCACCAGTTTTACTTAACTCATTATTCAGTTTTGATACTTCTGCTTCAGAATAGGATACATTTCGTTTGAGTTTATTAAACTCCTCTTGACTCATATCACCAACTTGAACTGCTTTTTTTGCTTTCTCAAGTTCCTGGTTCTGAGTTTCAAGTTTCTTTTTTGTTTGTCCTAAGATGTCATTGAGCTTACCTTGTTTTGATTTCCACAAATCAAGATTTGTACTATCATATTTTAGGTTTGTATTAATAGCTTTTAGATCTTTGTTTTGTTCTTTTAAGTCTTTTTTGATTCCGTTTAATTCATTCTCTAAATCTCGTCCATCAAGACTTAATTTAATATTGAGACCTTTTACTGTTTCTGCCATGAATACTCACCTTCTTTCCAAAATAAAAACACATCAGTTTGATGTGTCTAACATTCTATGAATAAATTGTGTATCATTCTTTCTATTGTGTTCTCATGTATTTCAAGTTTTAGATGTTCTTTCAAAATGATTTCCAACCATTCCTTCTTAGATCTCACAGATTTAATTTGTTTTAATGGCTTTCCTAAAGCATTAATCTCATATCCATTGATAAAGAATAAGTTTATTAAAACTGCTTTAATTCCTCGACTATTCAAGAAATCTACTGCTACTAGATGGTTTGCTAACTGATAGTGGTGCTTTGTCCAACTTTTACTAAATGCAATTTGATATTTATCTCTAAGATTATTAAAAGCAAGTTCAATCATCTTAACAGATGTTTCATCTTTGGCTTTCATTGGCTGAGATAGTTCACCCTTATGCGCTTTAGCTTCCAATAAAATATAAGTGTCACCAATTTTTCCAATTGCATCCCAATTGATTCCACCTTTTCCATTATTTGTTGGCCATAATTGATTCCACTCATTAATTAATTGTTGATTTTCACAAAAATCCATATTTAAAATTTCTTTATCAAGTAATCCAGTTCTATTAAAATCATACCAGTTTATGTTGTCATCAGAACCTAATAACTCTTGAACTTGTTTGTTGAATTCATTTAAATGTCTTCCCATATAACGCATTAATTGATATTCTGAACCATATCCAAATCCCATTTTACCCATATTTATTCCCTCCCATTCATGACTTAATAATACACTTTTTTAATAATAAATCAAGTATACAGGGATGTAATAAATATATTTATATGAGGTATGCATCAATATCTTTTTGAGTAGCTTTTTTGGTTGATTGCTTTCCACTAATCACATTCATCTCAAGTTCTACTATTTCAAAATAGGTTTCTAAATCAAAATTCTTTGTGTCTTGAATTGATATTCCAAGATGTGCAAGATTAAATATGATGTTTGCTGTTATGTTTTGGTTATCAGAATTACTTTGTTCCTGGACTCCCTGGTGTACTTTTCCGAAAGGTGGCAAGCATTTCACCTATCGTATTCGTCAGATTTTGAAGTTCCTCTTGATTGCTTAATATATTAAAGTCTAATGACATCAGGAAATCATTATAAGATCGTTTGTTGAAAGGTCTATGCATAACATAGATAATTTTAAAGATCGTATCAATAACTGTTGATAGATCCTCTTCTTTTTTACTAGTAGCTTTATCAAGTTTTTTGATATCGTTAAATAGTTCGGTTGAAAACACATTACGATACTCAATGATTGTAAAAACTGACGAATGTAATCTGTAATCAGTGTCACCAAGTTTTAGTATTTTTTCCATCATTTATACCTTAAACAAATACAGGTAATTCTGGTGCATTAGTTAAAAATACAGAATAGTTGGTATCTCCAACTCCAGCAATTACTCTTAGAATAAGATTGTTTCCAGATTCAATAGGTCTGGCTGTAATATTTAATGTGATTGAATTGGCTTCAATAGAATCTGCTTTAGATTTACTTGCATCTCCTGAAGGGGTAGCCGTACATAAGAAATACCAAATTCGTCTTGCTTTGATATCACCTTGAATTTCATAACCTAAGGCAAATGTCTTTGTTT
>CAZVDQ010000089.1:0-3699 GCA_964625435.1 uncultured Mariniplasma sp. | reverse complement strand
ATGGAGATGATGCATTTGATGAATTTCTTAAAAGAGCAAGTGAATGAACTACTTAGTTGAATATTATCAAGAAATTGCAAAAGGTAATATCTTAGTTGGCGAAGAACTCCAAAAACAACTTGATAAATTAATTGCTGATCTTAATAATCCAATGTATTATTATGATGAAAATCCAGGGAATTTAAGAATTGATTTCATTGAGACTTTCTGCAAACACACCAAATCACCATTTAATGGAATGCGTTTTATTCTTGAGTTGTGGGAAAAAGCAATCCTTCAAACTGCATATGGATTTAAGATGTCTGACTCAGGATTAAGAAGGTTCAATGAAGTTATACTCCTCATAGCTCGTAAAAATGGTAAAACAACTTTTATTGCTGCACTAGACTTAGCTGAGTTCTTTTTATCAAAAGGTGGAGTTGATATCGTTTGTGCATCCAATACAACCGAACAAGCCAATATCCTATTCGAAGAAATCAATAACATGCGTGAACAATCACCCTCTCTATCTAAAGAAATTCGAAGCAAAAAGAATATCTTTTATATCTATTCTCCTAAGACGAAAAACAAGATAAAAAAGTTATCCGCACAATCTAGAAATAAAGATGGATATAATATAGAAGTTGGTTGTATAGATGAAGTCCATGAGATGACAGATTCAAAGGTGTATGATGCTATTAAGCAATCTCAATCAACTAAGAAAGAACCGCTTATATTTATCATCACTACTGAAGGAACAACTGTAGGAGGCTTCTTAGATAGTAAACTTGATTATAGTCGCAGAATGCTAAAGGGTGAAATTGAAGATGAAAGAGTACTTCCTTGGTTATATACTCAAGACTCAACAAATGAAATATACGAAGATAAAAAAACCTGGCAAAAATCTAATCCAAGTATAGGTGTAGTAAAACTCAATAGCTACCTTGAAGATGTTATGAATAAATCGAAGCACGATCTATCAACAAGAGTCACAATGTTATGTAAAGACTTTAATGTTAAACAGGCTGATTCAGGTTCATGGTTGACATTTGAAGACCTCAACAATGAAGATAAATACATCATTGATGAACTAAGAGATAGTTACGCAATAGGTGGAGTTGATTTATCTTCAACAACAGATCTTACAGCTGCAGTACTAGTCATTCAGAAAAGTGATACCAATAAGAAATACGTTATTCCACATTTCTTTATGCCAAGTGAAGTTTTGCAAAAGAGAATAACTGAAGATAATGTTCCATATGATATTTGGGTTAAAAGGGGATTGGTTACTTTAACGGAAGGTAATCAAAATGATTTTAGTCTGGTAACGCAGTGGTTTATGAAGATGATACAAACATATGGAATTAGACCTTTATGGGTAGGATATGATCCTTGGAACTCTCAGTACTGGATTAAAGAGATGGAAGACTTAGGATTCAATATGGAAAAAGTTAGACAAGGGATTTATTCATTATCTGAACCGATGAAGCAACTGGAAGCAGATCTTAAAAATAATCTCATTAATTATGATAATAATCCAATTCTAAAATGGTGCCTAGCTAATACTCAAGCCAAGGTAGATTTAAATGGAAACATTCAGCCTTCAAAGCTGAATTCTAAATATAAAAGGATAGATGGTACAGTTGCATTGATAATTGCGTATGCAGTTTTAAATAGGTATAAACTTGATTACGAAAATATGCTACAATAGTAATTAAGGGGTTGGTAATTTTGAAACATTCAAAACGTATATATAATAATATGGAAAATCAAATCTCTAAAATTCCTCTAAAAAGTCGGCTCGAATGTCTTGAAGAAGAAACACGTGACAGACTAGACTTTTTTGGACCTTCAGTAATATCAGATGGAGATAAAAGGTACAAATTCGTAACATATGAGTTAGGCGTTGTAGCTATGTATTCTTTAGTAGTTGATAAAGTAAATTTTCGTAATATTAGTAAAGAAAAATGGTTAGAAACTTGTTGTAGTATTGTAAGTAAACAAGAGTACTTAACTGATATATTTGATGAGAATACGCGTAATGGGATAGCAGCAATTGCCCTCATGCAAGCTTATCTAAAGCAATACATTATGTTGATTTATAGATCTAACTTCTTATACAATTACTTTGAGCCAGATATATTGAATTTGAAAAAATTATTCTTTGAGAAATTTGAATGTGATTATAGTGAGTTTCTTACAGTTTTTTCTTGCACTCTTGCATACAGTAAATTTAAAAAGAATAATCAAATATATTCCATCTTAGCTAAATATGCTCCTAATGCTATGAAGTATTTATCTATTGACTCTCAAAACTTTAAGAGACTTTATGAACCGATTTACAAATGGAATGATCTGTCGTTTATAAATTTTAACTTTTTACACAGATATCCATTTATTATTCATAACGAAACTTTTTACATTCCTTACTGGCCATCTATCACATACGCAATCACAGAATCTTTGATGTTTGATATAACAAGAGACAATGATGATTTGAAAACAAAAATAGGCAAACATGCTTTTGAGGAGTATGTATATCGCATTACTCAAAGATCTAAAATTAATGAGGATTGTGCTGTCATTAAAGAGATTATATATAACAAAGAACATAAGCATTCTTCAGATATTATTGTTTCCAAGGGAGAGAATCTAGTTTTAGTCGAAGTAAAGTTCATGAATTTTAAGCAATCTTTGAGAAGATTTGATGAGGGTACAATAGATTACACGGAATTAAGAATGGTTGAATGTATTGTACAAGTTTATAAGAATATGATTTCAATTTCAAATGGTGAAATAAAGCATGTTAATATACCAGTTAAAATAGGCTTTATGTTAGGTGTAATTGTAATATTAGATGATTTTTATCTCGACTATGAATCTATATATAAGAAAGCAGCTATCTCAATTAGTGGATTCTCATCAAATGTAACTCCTGAACAGTTAAAAGAGATTATCTGTTTCACTTCACTCTATGAATATGAGAGAATTCAATATTACTCAAGCGTCAACCTAATAGACTTTTTCTACGATATACTTAAGGTGAAAAAACAATACAATTTTTGGCAATACAATACTGAAAACTTAGCAAGTAAAGGTGGCATAAATCTAAAAGAGGTAAATGATTTATATAAGTCGATTCTTGAAAAAGCAGCGAATATAATTAGGATAGAAGAGAAATTAATTTAGGGGTGAGTAAATGCCTATATTTAAAAGAAAAAGTAAAACTGGTTCATTTGATGCGCTCCAGTTAATCAGCAATTTCAATACATTTTATACACCATTTGGAAACAACATATCCAATAGTGATGTTGTTAAGATATGTATTGACAGGGTAGCTAGCCAGTGCGCAAAACTAAAACCAAGATTCATTAAAACTGAAAATGATAAGACAGTAACCGAGAAGAAAGGTCGACTGTCTTTTCTTTTGAAATTTAAACCAAATGAAATCATGACACCGTATGATTTTATTTATAAAACAATCACATTGTTATTGCTTAATGATAATGTATTTATCTATCCTAAGTTTGATAAAAACACGGGGGAATTAAAAGGAGTATATCCTTTAAGACCTGTTACAGTTGAAATGATAGTTGATAGCGGAGACACTTATTTCATTAAGTTTCTATTTGATAACGGAGAGTCGTATATTTTACCATACGATAATATCATCCATTTACGTAAACATTATGGACAAAATGATATCTTTGGTGGAACTGG
>CAZVDQ010000088.1:0-3758 GCA_964625435.1 uncultured Mariniplasma sp. | reverse complement strand
TTGCTGAAAATTTTTATCCGGGCTGGTCTGTGTATATAGATGGCAACAAAGAGGACTTATTGGAAGTTAACGCTCTTGTGCAAGGTGTCTTCTTAAGATCCGGAAAACATAAAGTGCTATTTAAATATAGGCCAAATTTTAATATTAAGGTATAAAGACTGCTATACCGGCAATATTATCTTATAATACTATAAAATTAAAAAATATGAGAAACCCATCCATATCTATAGTTATACCAACATATAAGGAAGCTGATAATATAGAGCGTCTTGTAAGGGGCATCAATGGCGCGATGCAAGACCTGAGCCATAAATATGAGATTGTAATAGTAGATGATAGTTCTGAAGACGGCATAGAAGCTCTAGTATTGATGCTTTCTAAGGAATTGCCAATAAGAATAAAGATAAGAAGAGCCGAAAGAGATCTTTCCGCTTCGGTAATAGATGGGTTTAAGATAGCTATTGGGGATATATTGGTAGTAATGGATGCTGACCTAAGTCATCCTCCGGATAAACTGCCGGAGTTGATAATCCCCATTATAGAGGGTAAGTGCGATATTAGCATAGGAAGCAGGTTTATCAAAGGTGCGAATATAGAAGGGTTTGGATTGTTTAGGAGAGTCAATGCCTTTGTCTCAAGGGTCTTGGCGCGTCCGTTCGTTAAGGTAAGTGATCCTATGTCCGGTTTTTTCGCGTTCCGCAAAAATTTAATAGCTGATTATAATATATTGAACCCGATAGGTTTTAAGATAGGCCTTGAGATACTTGTCAAATCAGGCACTGAGAGTATAGTAGAGATACCTATAAGATTTGCCGGTAGATATGCCGGAAAGGGTAAGCTCAGTATGCGTCAGCAGCTTAAGTATCTGCGGCATCTGTTTCGTTTATTTTTATTTAAGCTATAAGTGAGCTATAAATGATACTTGCCCGGAAGAATTCGTGATGGTATAATAAAACAGAGGTAAAACAATCGAAAGGTCTTACCGGAAATGGATAAAATAAAAGGGGTATCTTTTTTTTGCACCGCATATTACGACGAGGCTAATATATCAAAGGTAGTTACCAAGGCTGTCAATCTGCTCTCAGAGCTGTGCGAGGATTATGAGATATTTGTTATCAATGATGGAAGCCCTGATAACACAAAATCGATAATAGATGCTCTGGCGCAAAAATACGATAAGGTAACCGCGATACACCATGCTCGTAATTTAGGGTATGACCAGGTATTAAGGACAGGGTTTAAGCACGCCAAAAAATTTGATTTCGTCTTTTTTACCGATGGGGATAATCAGTACGATGTGGGGTATTTTAAGGACATGGTAAAATATATGGCTGATTACGATGCCATAGTTACTTACAGAACCAAGAATGCTAACAACCTTGTCAGGAAAATTATTTCCTGGTTGTTTAATAGAGTTCTTAATGTTTTATTTTTGGAACCTTTTCGGGATCTTAGTTCATCCCTAAGGCTTGTCAGAAGAAGCGCCTTGCAAGATATTCAATTACATTCAACGACTATGTTTTTAGGCGTAGAGATTATTTTAAAATTTCACCAGGCAGGATTCAAGGTAAAGCAGCTTCCTATTGAGACTGAAAAGCGCTTGTATGGCCGCTCGACTTCTCTTTTGCCAAAGAATTTCTTTGGCTTAATAAAAGATATGCTCAAAATTTGGGTAAAGGATTTTTTACGATAAAATGATTTCTTTCAGGGATTGTTTCAATATATCTTGGGATCTGCTAAAAGCTAAATATCTATATAGATATAATATGGTTCCATACCCACGTGTAATCGCTTATGCGGTTACATGGAGGTGTAATGCCGCTTGCGAGATGTGCGGGATTAGAAACGTGGATAGGGACCTAAAGAATAAAGAGAAGGAGCTAACCTCACAAGATATCGCTCGTATATTTAAGGACCCATTTTTAAAAAGATTGGATTTAATAAGATTTACAGGCGGAGAACCATTTTTAAAAGATGATTTTACCGATATCGTAGAAGCTATAATTAAGAACACGCAGACAAAAATATATTATATTACAACCAACGGTTTTTATAGTGAAAGAATATTCGATTTTATTGAACGGTTAATGCCTTTAAACCAAAAATTGGTTATCCAGGTATCTTTGGATGCTATTGGTAAGGCGCACGATGATATTCGTAAGCTTCCCGGTTTATACGATAAAGCGATAGGCACCCTTAAGGGGCTTCAGGAACTTAAGAATAGATATAATTTTAGTTTTGGTATAAACCAAACGGTGACTGTTGATTCCATAAAATACTTAGATCAGATTGCGAGCCTATCTAAGAAGTTTGATTGTGATCATAAGGTCTATATAGCTCAAGAGGCGCACGAGAGCGATATATTGGAAGGTCAAAGATTAAATTCGCGGCTTGCATTAATATCCAATCCGGACAAGGCCGCAATTAGTGGTTTATACGAGCAAATTGAAAATTATTATAGGCAGAAGAGAAGAGGTAAAAAATCAGACCTGTCTTCACCCGAAGCATTATCTGGTATTGTGCAGAAGTATATATTGCTTGGAGGCAAAAACAGGTTGTTGGAGAATAAATTATCTCCCAGCCCGCTGTGCTTAGCTTTGTTTTTTTATCTAAGGCTTTTACCTGATGGCATAATTATGCCTTGTACGCTAAAACCAAAAGCAGTAGGCGATTTAAGAGAAAAGACTTTTTCAGAAATCTGGAAATCTAAAATTATTCAAAAAATGCGTGATGAAATCAGGGCCTGTCCCGGATGCTGGGTAGATTGTGATATTACGCCAAGTCTTGCCTATTCTTTCACTGTTGCGAGAGAATTTGTTAAGAGCTTGGTGTCTTCATCCCAAGTATCCAAGCTGTAATTTTCCAAAGGAGTTAATATATGGTTAAAAAAATCAAGAGTCTGTTACAGAGTGGTTCATTTAAATTGTTCGCTGCCTTAATAGCAATGCGGCTTATTTTTAAGCCATGATCAACAAAAAAAGAATAATCCTGCTCTTTTAGAATACAGGTCTCTTGCCCACAAATAAAGAATAAGTCCACCAAAGATAGATACGATTAGAATCATCATTCTGCTGAGCAGAAGGATGATTTTTATATTTACTCATATTAAGCCTGAAAAAATTTCTTGCGAATTCAGCCCTGTCTTCTCTTCTCCAAAAATCTTTATCGTTTGGCAGATCTATACCCACAGATAGTATGTAGCCCCCCTGCGCGGCTAATACTCCTCTTTAAACAAAATAGCCTTTTCCGCGATTAGTTGTAGGTTTTGGTTTTAATGTATTCCGCTATCTTCTTTAAGGGCAGAAGAGAGGTGGCTCGCTTCATTTTAAGCAGATTATAGCGATATAAGTCGCCTTTGTATTAACTATAAAATATTGACTATTATATAAAGATATGATATTATTTCGTGTGTAAAAGTTTGTTTATAGACATGCTATAAAAGATAAAGCAAAAAATGCCAAAGAACAAATATGAAGATATTGCTAATTAATCCTTTTTTTTGGATATGTTGCTTGAAAAACAAAAACATCAATTTCAAGCAGAGATAGGGTGGCGTAATTTTTAAAAGGTAGACAATATAAAGGAAATTCGAATGGGTAAAGTTTCAATAGCGGAGAAACCACAGCTAATAAAAAATCCTATTTTGTTAAATGGGATCACCCGGACTGGAAAATTCTTTGTAGGTAGGATTATCTCTTGCTCCAAAAATTTAGAGTATTTTCAGTATGTGTCAATTTTAGATTATTTGCCATATATGG
>CAZVDQ010000087.1:0-3777 GCA_964625435.1 uncultured Mariniplasma sp. | reverse complement strand
ACAGCCATCTGTTCACCTCCTATTTTTTCACAATCTTATCTAAATCAGCAAATGCAGGATGTGGACTCTTTTCTTTTTCAAAAAGAGTATCTTTAGCATCTGGATGATAGATGGTATACGGTTTTTCAGATACAATGTATCCAAAGATAATATCTGTAAGCTCAAGTGGGTTTGTCAATGGATAATCGGCATCATTTGAACTGCCAAAAACGATCTCATCACTAAATCCCAGTTGATATGTAACGGGCTTTAATGTTTTTGAACAAGCGAGTTCCATTTTAACATCTACAGTTAGCTTCATTAACAACTCATCTAAGACAAAATTAAGATCACAAAAGATGTGTGCAGGTTCAATTGCTAATATATCAACAATGTCATCTATCTGTTTTGTAAAGTCATAGGTGAGTTCTAGTGAGGTTTTGTCTTTCAGTTCATGTAAAGAAAATTTCATAATATCACCTCAACTAATTTATTATACATAATTATACTAGAATTGTCAATGAATTAAACATAATTTAATACACAGGAAATTCCCTATTAATGAGAACGACTTTCTCTGATTTTGCTCTTCAAAATACTCAATATCTTTTTCTCAGTTTCCGTAAGTAAACCTGGCAATGTATAGTCCTGATGAACACGGTGATTTCTTAAATGAAAAGTGATAATTGTGCTATCACTCAAACCAATTTCAAGTTCAAGTGTAATATATTTAGGTTTATCAATATTATCATATTTAAGTTCTGTTTCCATGTGAATAACATCGGAATAATTAAATTCACCTGCAATATCTGTTGCTATATTACCATTTCTATGATCTATATTAGCGCGATAATAGAAAAGTGAATTCTTACCGAAAAATAGAACATATACTAATGCTTGATCATACATCATTGTAAATGTGCCATCTTCTTTTTTATCCAACCGGTAACTTACACGTGATCCATGTCTAAAGGCATCGGGGACAGTGATAAGAATAGGGGCGCTATAATCATATTTTTCAATACCGGAAAGTTGATGAGCTCTTTCAATGGCCTTTGCATAGTCCGCTTTAACCATTTCGTCATAAGTATCTAAAGCTCTTCCTGAAAATTTCTTAAAATATTTAGCAGTTACTTTTGAACGAGCTTTTGCTTTTTTAGGTTTTTTGACTTTAGGTGCTTTGACTTTACGTTCTTTTACTTCTGGTTCATCATCAAAATCAAGCTTGCTTTTTTTTACTTTCTTTTCTTTTGGTTCTTTTTGAACTTTTTCCTTCTTTTCTTTCATTTTATTACCGCCTTTCGCCTTCTATTCTATTTTAACAAAAATTTGAAGACCTAGTCAAATAATGTTTGACTTTTTAGGATCAAATTGATAATTTCTTCGTTTAAATGAATTAATCTCCTAAAATTCCCTCAAATAAGAGTTGTTTGAATTCTTCTGCATTTGCATCAAGGATATAGGATTCGATATGATGGTGTTGTAAGATATTTTCAATCTCTTCTTTTTCATACGGAATATTTTTGAATGAGTTTTCAAATGAAGCTAATGATGTCTTGTCAAAGAAATCACCCTGTATTGCTATATTGTTAATTATACCATCATCCAAATCAAGTTTGATTTCATAAAGACCACCAGACATTCTTTTCTTTAAAATCTTTGTATATGCTGGTTGTTTTTTATATATCCAATCTTTAGATTCATATTTCTTAGCCATTTCATTAATTCTTTTTACTTCTGAACCACTTAAAACATATGTTTGGTTTGTTAATGTATTTTCGAAATGTTTAATTAATTGTTCTTGAGATAAACCATTTAAATATGGTTTTAAATTTGTGACTCTTGAACGAACACTATCTATACCTTTTGAGACAAGTTTTTCATCACTTGGGCTGATTGCTCTAACCATAGTTTCTAAATCACAATCATAAAGAAATGTACCATGCATCAACATACCATATTTATTTTGTAAAAATGCATTTCCCGAGATTTTTTTGCCTTCATATAGCAAATCATTTCTTCCACTAAATTCAATATTAACATTCAATAATTTCATCGAATCAATGATTTTTGAAAGGTATGTTTTAAATGTAAATTGTTTATTTGCTTTTTTTGTAATAATTGAAAACATGGTGTTCCGATGGTCTGCATAAACACATCCTCCACCTGTTGGTCTTCTGTAGATATCAATGTGATTTTGTTTTAGAAAATCTAAATTAACCTCATTTTCTATGACTTGATTTTTGCCAATAACTACACCATGAATTTCCCAAGTAAAAAAATATGTTTCGTCATCTTTTAATAAGTTTTTTAGAATATATTCTTCAAGAGCAAAATAAAAATACGGTTTTAATTGACCCTCGTTTTGGTGTCTAACTAGAATCATAATCAATGCCTCCTACTATGCTATTTGATAACCAAATTATAGCATGCTTCTCTCATAAAGAGAAATCTTATGTTTTCTAAAGTTTTGAATATAAAAGCAATATTAATGAAGTATGAGTTTCAAAGTGGTATAATAATTATGAATAAGGAGGATGTAAAAATGTTAACTTTCTTAAAATTATATGCAGTTTCATTTATTATTTTTTTCGCAATTGATCTTTTCTGGTTAGGTATCATTGCTAAAAAATTATATCAAGTGGAAATAGGCCATTTACTAAAAACAGACGTTAATTGGATTGCAGCAGTTCTCTTTTATTTATTATTCATTGGAGGCTTGGTCATATTCGTGTTAATGCCTGCAGTTGAATCAGGAAATATTGTAAAGGCAATTTTATTAGGTGCTTTGTTTGGATTTATTACTTATGCAACCTACGATTTAACAAATCTTGCAACACTTAAAGACTGGCCGTTAAAAATAACAATTATTGATTTAGCATGGGGAACTTTTTTAGGTACTTCTACAAGTACGTTATCTTATCTGTTTTATAATCTAATTTTTTGAGGTGAACAATGTCAGAATATCTATTAACAAATGAATTAATTTATAAATCATTTATCTTTGGTGCGCAAAATGTTATTCGTGAAAAAAACAGTTTGAATGCAATTAACGTATTTCCTGTTGCTGATGGTGACACAGGAAGTAATTTAGCATCAATGATGACAAGCATTATTGAAAGATCCAAACTAGGTGAAACAAGTGAAGAAACGATTCAATCAATCGTTGATGCTGCAATCGTGGGTGCCAGAGGTAATTCAGGAATCATATTTGCTGAATATATTTACGGTTTTTCTCTCGCTCTAAAAGAGAATACCATCGATACCGATACATTTATAAAACTCGTAGAAAATGCTTCAGATTATGCTTATCAAGCGATAGCTATACCTGTTGAAGGTACGATGATTACCATCATGAGAGCTTGGGCTCAAGCATTAAAGAAATTTAAAAGTGTTGCAAGTAGCTTTATTGAACTTTTGGGTAAGGCTTATGATTTTGTCCTTATCGAACTTTCTAAAACTACTGAAATGCTTGCTGTTTTAAAAGAAAATAATGTTGTTGATGCTGGTGCAAAGGGATTTGTTCATTTTATTGAAGGTTTTTTAAGAGCTCTAAAAGGTGAAGAAGTATCTCTTGATATAGAAAAAATAGAAACTGTTGAGCAATTGCACGTGGAACACTTAGAAGACTCTCAAAATAGATATTGTACCGAAGCCCTAATTAGAGGTAATGATATCGATTTAGAAAAAATGAAATCCGAATTAATTTCTTTTGGTGATTCACTTGTTGTTGCAGGAAGTAACAGAACGGTTCGTATCCATATTCATAGTAATCATCCTGATCAAGTCTTTGCTTAT
>CAZVDQ010000086.1:0-3814 GCA_964625435.1 uncultured Mariniplasma sp. | reverse complement strand
CCAGTAATACTTGTGAACGGTAGCACAAACATACTTACAAGTAATCAATAACTGTATCAGACTTATACTTTAATATGGTTGCAAGTTATACATCGAAAAAAACATTAATTTTTTGCGGGTTTGATAGGGAAGTACCAATTCTTTAGATCAACTAATTTATCAAGCAAGTAATCTTTTGCAAACTTTTAAAATTAGAATAAAATACAATGATTATTTACAAACTGATAAAATTAGTGTAAAATTAAACAAATCATAAACTTATCAAATTCAATTCAAAACTAAAAAGGGGTGGGAACAAAATGAAAAAGATTATTGGGTTTATTTTTTTGTCGATTGTAGTAGTATTATTTTCTGGAGCAATAAAAGTAAATGCTCAAGATATTGCTTTACAAAACTATATAGTTGATATGGGATCATATACAGTTACTGAGCCTGTTATGACTACAGTAAAAGTGTATATCAATGGTGATATGGTTAATTTTATCGAATCTACTGGAGTAACAGTTTACACTTTAGAAATCAAACATTATCTACTAGGCATAATACCACTTCCCTCAACGTATAAATATTATCATTATGTTAATAAGTACGTTGATGAAGTTGTCATTGAAAGGACTTTATATAATGATGTTGATTCACTTATATTCATATTAAACGAACTGGATAATTTCGCTCATGATTATTCAGGATGTGATGGAAATGAGTTAAATTGTGTTTTAGGGTTCGTAAGATCTACGAGCAATGAATATGCTAATACCTCTCAAGCTTATGGAGGTAAATGGGGAGCGTTAGCAGGAGGTGTAAATGAAGGATTTGTTAGATATGTTGATGACCATGATGGTTCAGCTTTAGAGATAAGCGAGTATTTTTCTGCATTCATCCCAACAAATTCAGCTGACACGCTATATGACAAAGCATTGTTTAATGAAGCTTTGCATGGAGATGCATATTCAAAATATGAATTTTTAAATAGCACAGAATATGACAACAATGGACTTAAACAATATAAGTTAGTTGATCCATTTAACTCGAATAGTTATATTGATTTGATTCATATGTTTGCTTCTTTAGATGGTATCTATAATAACACTGGAAATAGTTTAACTTTTGGTAATAGTCATAACAGAGATATTGTTTCCTGGGGTGGTGACTTGCAGCAAATGGGTGATGCTTTGAGAAATGTGAATGTAGATTCTCTGCCTTCCTATTATGATATTGCATCAGGATATTCGAATGTTAATATTGATTTTTGCTCTTTTGTGGGATATAGTAACTGTGGTTTTTCAGAAGAAGACCTTTTGGCAGACCTTGATGCAATGAACATAGCTATTACTTATTTAGACAATGATATTAATGACAGGGTCTCTGTTGCTTTTTCATCATATTATAATATAATTAGTTACGATGACTCATATTTTCCAAACAGATACAAAATGTTTCTAGAGACTGTAATAGATACTATTGAATATGATAATACTGGAAATTCAGACATAGAAAAATTTAAACAAGAAGTATATTTTAATATGGATGTTTCACCAAATAATGATTCATATAAGAATTATTATTTAATATTGGGAAATACATATGTAGGATATGGACTTTTAAGAGGAAGTGCATGGCCTCTTGCAGGAGAACTCCCAAATGTTGAATTGAGAGGGTATCTAGCCGATTTATTTATTGATTATATTTGTGGTATGGCATCTAGACCTTACTACTATGGTTAACATGGAATTGAAATGGAAAGAATAATATGAAAAAGATATTGGCATTACTATCATTTTTAATCACAATATTGGTGATTGCTATAAGTGGCTTATACTCATATACAAGTGCACTTTGTATACTGTTTAACACTATTGTTGTTTCAGTATTTATTGGGTATGGTAAGTCGAATTTGGTTTTTCAAGCGGCACTGTTACTTAGTATTATGTGCTTTGAAGTATTATTATTAATTGGTATTCAACAAACTAATTTGCCAGTTAATGAACAGAGTCTTATGTTGCCAGTATTAATGATGATATTTATTCTTACTCAATTGGGAGTAAGTGTATTTGGATTGATAAAGATATTACTTAGAGACAAATTTAAAATTAAATTTCTTGAGATAATTGCATTAGTAATTATTACAGTAGTAGTGGGAATTTACTTAACATTAAGAATCAACATGTATATTTATATTGCGTTCGCAGTTATTGTAGTGTTTTTTGTTTTATCAATATTAAAAACTAATAATAATAACCAGTAATCCTTGTGAACGGTAACACCAACATACTTACAAGTAATCAATAAGTGTATCAGAAGTATACTTGAATAGGGTTACAAGTGATATACCCAAAATGGCTAGATCGTGATATTATTGTGCTTAAAGCTTGTAGACAAAAGTTGCAAATTTTGGTAGACTCAATATATCGTGGAGTACTGGCTAAAAAGAGCCTAGAAGTAACAGGAATTCTAAATTAGAGTTCCTTTTTCTTTTGCAGAAAGATTTGTAGAGCTCAAATTCGAAATAACTTCAGTTTTGACTGTTTAATGAGAGCAACAATGAGGTGATTAGCCAATGCCAAAACTAATGGACTCCTACCAAGAATGGGAAAACGATGGGGTTCTAAATAAGAAATTAAAAAAAATAGAAGAACTAGCATCCACAAGAATTATCCAACGTGATCTTGCTGAATCTATTGGAGTAAGTGAAAGAACATTTATAGCCTTAAAAAGAAAGCATCCTAAAATTAAAGAAGCTATCTATAAAGGTAAAGAAGGTTTGAAGAAGAATTTACTAGATGCCATGTATCAACTTGCTATTGGTGCATCTTCTGAAGATACTAAAAGCAATATTGAAAAAGATGCTAATGGTAGAAAAAAAGAGAAGATTGAAAAGCATACCAAAAAAGAAAAGCCAGATTTCAAAGCATTAAGATATTTGCTGATTACAAACTTTGGCCGAGAATATAATGAAAAGAAGCGTGAACTCGACTTGTTGGAAAAAAGAATGAATTCAAAAGAGGAGGATTGGACGAATGCAAGTGATACTGAAGAAAACTAAAGATTTAATTGAATATGAGAACAATCCTAGAAATAATGATGAAGCAGTACAATCAGTCGCTAACTCAATCAAGGAATTTGGATTCAAGGTTCCTATTGTTATTACAAGTGATCACGTGATCATTGCCGGACATACCCGCTTAAAAGCCGCTCTGTCGCTGGATTTAGAAGAAGTCCCATGTATTGTCGCAGATGATTTAAATGAGGCACAAATCAAAGCTTTCAGATTAGCTGATAACAAAACAGCTGAACTTGCGACTTGGGATTTTACGAAACTTGAAGAAGAATTATCTAATATAGAAATGGATATGCTTCAGTTTGGATTTGAAGAAATGGAAGCATTACTTCCGGATAATGCTGAAGATGATGATTTTGATATAAATGATGAAATACCTGAAGTTCCATTCTCTGAACCAGGAGACATTTATCTTCTTGGTCCTCATAGAGTAATGTGTGGTGATTCAACAAAAAGTGAGGATGTTAACATATTAGTTGAGAATCAAAAGATAGATATGATTTTTACGGATCCACCATATAATGTGGATTACGAAGGAACTGCTGGAAAGATTAAAAACGATAAGATGGAAGACAATAGCTTCTATCTTTTTTTATACGATGCTTTCAAGAATATGTTTGAACATACAAAACTAGGTGGAGCAATTTATGTATGTCACGCAGATACTGAAGGACTCAATTTTAGAAATGCATATAAGAACGCTGGATTCAAATTAGCTGAATGTTTGGTTTGGGTTAAGAATGCTTTAGTACTTGG
>CAZVDQ010000085.1:0-3839 GCA_964625435.1 uncultured Mariniplasma sp. | reverse complement strand
CAACAATCAATCAACTCATTAAACCAGTACCTGTCTTCGATGTTCATAGATTATCTCATCTAGCCAAGAAAGAAAATTGTGCTTTTGTATTTAATAAAAACATTTTTAAGGCGTATTATGAAGAAGTTAAAGATATTAGCAATCATGATATTTTAATAGAAATTGCTACAAATTCAGGAATAGATATCAATCTTGTAAAATCTGTTTTAAACTCAAATCAATATGCAAACGCTGTTGAATCTAATCGCGAAAACGCCATATTAAAGGGAATATTCGAACTTCCTCATATGAGAATTGATGGTAAAATTAGACTAAATGGGTATCATAATGTCAAAGCGATATTACAACAGTTAAACCGTGCTAATTTGCAATATTCAAAGAATGAACATTGCGAGGGTGAAAACTGTGATAGAAATGAGACTCTTTGAGTCTTTTTTTATTGGTTTGATAGTATTTTATACGTAATTATGGTATAGTGTTAAAGGTTTTATAAGAATTGAGGAAAAGAATGAATATTTTATTTAATGATTTACCGATTTTAGAAGAAACAAAACAGGCAATCGAAAATTTGGGTCTAGTGGAAACAACATCAATACAACATCATGCAATTCCAAAAATGCTAGAAGGCAAAGATTTGATAGGCCAGGCTCAGACGGGTACAGGCAAAACATTCGCTTTTGCAATCCCAATTTTAGAACAGATCAATGCCAATGAAAAAACCGTTCAAGCATTAGTGATCTGTCCAACAAGAGAGCTAACGCTTCAAGTATACAAGGAGTTTTTAAAACTCATCAAGTTTAATAAGGCTGTAAGAATTACATCAATTTATGGTGGAGAATCATACAACAAACAGTTTAAAGCTCTATCAGAGCACCCACATATTGTGGTTGCTACACCGGGTCGTACAATCGATCACTTGAATAGAGGAACAGTTGATTTTAGCAATCTTAAAATATTGGTTTTAGATGAAGCTGATGAAATGCTTAAAATGGGGTTTCAAGACGACTTAGAAACCTTGTTAAAGGATACACCAAGCGGCAGACAAACAGCACTTTTTTCTGCAACTATCCCACCATTTATTAAGAAAGTTGCACAGAAATATCAGAAATCACCAGTTATCATACAAATTGAAACACCAACGTTAACAGTCTCAAAAACAGATCAAGTTTACTACATGGTTAAAAAATCAGATCGTGATCAACTGTTGATGCGTGTCCTAGATTACTATGATCCAAATTCTGCAATCATCTTTGCAAACAGAAAAGTAGATGTTGACAGTTTAGTCACCTTTTTGCAAAAACATAATTATGAAGCTGATGCAATCCATGGTGATTTAAAACAAAGTCAAAGAGACTATGTTATGGGTCGCTTTAGATCAAAGAGACTAAAATTCTTGATTGCTACTGATGTTGCTGCAAGAGGATTGGATATCTCACATGTTGATATGATAATCAATTATGAAATTCCATTTGAAGATGAAATATATGTCCATAGAATCGGAAGAACTGGACGTGCTGGTAAATCAGGAATGTCAGTCTCATTAGTTTATCCAAGCATGAGAGGCAAACTTGCCATGATTGAAAGATATATCAAAACGAAAATTCGTGAAGCTGAAATTCCAACAGAAGATGATATCATCAAAAAGAGTGAAGAAAGAAACTATAAGAAATTAAAGGGTCTAATCACTAAAAATGAAACTAACTATGATTCAGTTATTGAAAAATTACATGAAGATGGATTTGCTGATGATAAAATAATTTATGCACTTCTAAGCAAACAAATGTTAGAAGCAAAAAGTTATGATAGGATTGATTCACCAGCTAAAAAAAGAAGCGATGATCACAGATCAAGCTCAAGAAACTCTGACCGTTCTAGTTCAAGAAATTCTACCCGCTCAGATTCAAGAAGTGATAGAAGATCTGATTCAGGAAGTAGCAGATCAAGTGGAACTTACAAGTATGCATCAATTAACTTAGGAAAAGAAGATGGCATTCGCCCAGTTACATTACTTGATTATTTTAAGAAGTATGCTGACCTCTATCCAAAGAACGTTGGAGACATCATCGTTAATTCAAATGATACAGAATTTCAAATTCATCCAGCTGCTATTAAACGCCTTGATGAATTGAATGGAAAGTTGTATAATGGCAAGAAAATAAAGTTTGCAATTATTCGACACAAATAATACAAAAAAAATAGAAAATATGTCTAATTCATGTTACAATTAATATGAAATTCATATTTTTTTTATTTTATAAAAATAAAGGAGGATTCTGATGGCACATCTCTTTGACAAGATTAATAGCAATTTTTTTAGTGTCCTTTCCTCCCCTAATAAAAAAACATACATCGATTGTATTTTTATTATATATCGGGCAATTGATAGTATCGAAGATGCTTATCAGGGGGATAGAGAATTTATCGTTTCGAAGCTAGTAGATTACTTCGATGATCAACCTTCAGATGATTTTCTTGACATAGAAGAAGATGAACCCGCTCGTACAAGTAGACAAAAATCTTTACATGTTATCAATGTCTTGAAAAAGAATGGTTGGCTTGGAGAAGAAGAATTAGGAAATTACAAAACTTCTTTAAATCTATTTGATTATTCAATACAAATCATTGATATTTTAGAGGGTATTCAAAATAATAGACAAAGCGAGTATACAGGTGAAATATTTACTGTGTATTCTCTTTTGTCTTCTTTTTCAATTGACGAAGGTATTGGAGTTTTAGAACAAGCCTATCAAAAAACAAATGATATTATTCGCAAATTGAAATCACTTAAAGCGAATATCTATCGTTACTATTATGACATCACAAAAAAACAATCCAAGCAAGATTTGCAAATATTATTAGAAAAACTTCTGATTGAATATAAACAAAACTTCTTTGATTCAGCCTATTACAATCTTAAGACAACGGATAGTTTACCAAGATATAAAAGAGCTATCTTAGAATCAATATCTAACATAAGAAACAATGAAGTAGCAATGGATGAACTTGCACAAATGGTTCAAAAAGTAAAACGAATCAAAGATTATAATGAAGCATTTCTGTATATTGAAGATCGCTTGAGATTTATTACAGATAGTTTCACTGCTTTAGAACATTTGATTTTAGCAATTGATAGAAAAAATGAACAATATATCAGTGCAGCAGCAGCAAAGATTCTCTTCTTTACGAATCAATCAGATGATATTGAAGGTATTTTCAATCGTTTGTTCACAATTGTACTTGGACAAAAGGATTTTGATTACACAACACTGTTTTATCTAACACAAGCGCGAAATTTGGATACAAACTCGTTATATAATCAACGACGAATGCGTGCAGAAACAATTGCTGAAGAAATTATTTTTGATGAAAGCTCGATATCAGATGAATATCGACAGGAAAAAATTAAAGCTTTATTGAAGAATAATATTTATGGTAAAAAGGAAATTGATGAACATGTGAAATCACTTTTAGATGGTAACCCGTCGATTGAGGCAGCTCAGATCAATTTAGAAACTCAAGAAGATTTTGTCAAACTGATTCTGATTTTCCTTTATTCGAAATCTATAGGTATGCATTATGATGTTGATCCATTAGGTAAGGAATGTAGAAATAATTTTGTTACCTTCCAAAACTTTAGAATTAAAGAGGTAAAAGCATGAATAAAACAGCAGCAGCTAAACAATTCAATGATATTTTTATCACATTAAAAGAGGGTGAAAAAACCATCTTTTCTAGAGTTGTCAACAAACTTTACCAAGTGAATTTTATTACTAAGAGAAAGCCTGGGGACACAAATGATTACCGTTTCATTCTTGCATATAAACAACTTTTTGAAGCTT
>CAZVDQ010000084.1:0-4032 GCA_964625435.1 uncultured Mariniplasma sp. | reverse complement strand
TAAAAAAAGTAGCTGCTTATGCAAGGGTTTCTACAAACTCAGATGAACAATATACCAGTTATGAAGCTCAAGTGAGTCACTACAAGAAGTTCATTCAGGATAAGGCAGATTGGACATACATCAATGTCTATTCAGATGAGGGGTTATCAGGAACAAATACTAAAAAACGTATCGGATTCAATAAAATGATTAGTGACGCTCTAAACGGAAAGATTGATCTCATCATCACGAAGTCGATATCAAGGTTTGCTAGAAACACATTAGACACAATTTCCTATGTTAGAAAACTAAAAGAAAACGGAGTTGAAGTA
Source organism: uncultured Mariniplasma sp. (assembly GCA_964625435.1). GTDB lineage: Bacteria > Bacillota_I > Bacilli_A > Acholeplasmatales > Acholeplasmataceae > Peloplasma. Next base: position 3,721 of record CAZVDQ010000084.1, on the reverse strand, counting down.
TACTTTGAAAAAGAGAACCTCTATACACTGGATCCAAAGAGTGAACTTATTCTAACTATTATGGCATCCATCGCACAAGAAGAATCACGCTCAATTAGTCAAAACGTGACATGGGGTAAAAGAGTGGCTTTCCAATCTGGTAAGGTATCATTCGCATACAGTTCCTTTCTTGGATATAAAAAGGAGGATGATAAATTGGTTATTGATGAAGATGAAGCGGTTATTGTTAAAAAGATATATCGAATGTTCTTAGTTGAAGGGAAGACAGCAAGTGGTATTGCAAATTATCTTAAATCACATCACATCAAAACCCCTAGTGGGAAGTCTGCAAATTGGACAAAGAATAACATCAACTCTATTTTGACTAATGAAAAATATAAAGGCGATGCATTACTTCAAAAGAGCTATACGGAAAACTATCTGGAACAAACAATGGTTAAGAATACCGGTCAAATTCCTCAGTACTATGTTGAAAACAATCACCCAGCGATTATTGATAAAGAGATGTGGGAAGAAGTCCAAATTGAACTTGAACGACGCAATAAAATAGGCGCGAATTATTCTTCATCTGATACGTTCTCGTCTAAGCTTATATGTAAGGATTGTGGCGGATTCTATGGCAAAAAGAAATGGCACTCCAACAGCAAGTATTCTAGGTTCATCTACCAGTGCAATAATAAGTTTTCTAAACACAAAGAAAAATGCTTAACACCTCATCTTACAGAAGAAGATATTAAGTATAAGTTTATCCAAGCATATAATGTGACGATGAAAGATAAAAAGAGGATTATTAAAGACACAAAGGATATCATTGAGCTATTAACCAACACAAACTCACTTGAAGATGATATTTTAAGGACTGATGATGAACTTGTTATTACTTCAGAGTTGGTGAATAAACTAGTAAGAGAAAACTCAAAAACTAACCTTAGCTTAGATGATTATAATAAAAGATACAATGAGTTATTCAGTAGATATGAAAAGCTAAAATTAAAACGAGAAGGACTACTTAAACAAAGAGATGACAAGCTTGTTCAGGCATATAAGACGAAAGCATTTATTAAAAGCTTATCTAATTTAGAAGATCAACTTGATGGTTGGAATACTAGTATTTGGATGTTATTAGTAGATAATGCAACAGTTCACAGGGATTCAAGTATCACATTTAGGTTTTATAACGGAAATGAAATCACAAAATAGAAAGCTACTGAAGCCACATGACCATAATAAGTTGTGTGGATTTTTGCTATTTTAATAAACAATAAAATATGCTATAATTATACTACTTAAATAAACAGGAGAAGCATATGAAATATAAAAGGAAAATATCAAAAAAATTAGAGTTTTACAAAAAAGTATCATCTATTTCAGCTCTATATGCTGGTGTTTCAAAACAAAAATTTGATGAAACAGTAAATCAGTCACTTAAAATCATTGGAGATTTTGTTAAAGCGGACAGAGTTTATATTTTCAATTATGACTTTGAAGCAGGCGTATGTAATAACACTTATGAGTATTGTTCTACTGGGATATCAGCAGAAATCGATAACTTACAAGGCATTGAAGTATCTCTAATTCCTGAATGGGTAGATGCGCATAGAAATAATGTGCCATTATATATCACTGATGTTTCAAAAATGGCACCAGATGACAATGTAAGAGTAATTTTAGATCCACAAGGGGTAAAAAGCCTGATCGTTATTCCGCTTATAGATGAAGAAGACTTATATGGGTTTATCGGCTTCGATTCAGTAAAGAAAAAAAGAGTTTACACATCCTTTGAGCAGGGAGTTTTAGCGGAATATGCTGAAATACTAATTAGTACATTAAAAAGACATGATCTTGAAGATAAATTAGAAAAAGAAAAAAATAAAACGGACTTTATATTAGAAGCTACAAACATCGGTTCTTGGGAATGGAATCTTGAAACAAATAAAATAAAAATTAATGATGTTTGGGCAACAATGTTAGGGTACAGAAAAGAAGATTTTAAAGATGCAGATATTAATGTTTGGAAAAATTTAATAAACAAAGATGACTTTAAAAAATCTGAAAAGAAATACAACTCCATAACTGGCAAAAATGAAGATTTTTATGAGATTGAATATCGCTTGAGACACAAAAATGGACATGATATTTGGATACAAAATTTAGGTAGAGTAATCGAATGGAGAAACGAAAAACCATTCATAATGACTGGTGTACACATCGATATTACTGATTCAAAGAAAAAAGAAATTGAGCTTAGGTCAATTCATAAAGCAGTTGAAGCTTCACCTGTCATTATAGGTATCACAAATCCTGAGGGTGTTGTCCAGTATGTTAACCCAGATTTCATCAGAACTACAGGATATGCTGCAAAAGAAATCCTAGGAAAAAAATTCAATATTTTAAAGTCTGGAATACATGACGATAATTTTTATAAAAAAATTTATGAGACAATCAACAAAGGTGATACTTGGAAGGGAGAATTTTGTAATAAAAAAAAGAATGGGACATTATATTGGGAAAAAGAAATTATTTCTCCTGTTATGGATGATAATCAAAAAATTGTTAGTATAGTCGCAATTAAAACTGACATTACGACTGAAAAAGAAGCTAATGAAAAGTTAGATAAACGTAGAATTGAACTTGAGCAATTTGTGGACGAAAAAATCAAAGAGATTGTGGATTCACAAAAAGCTTCAATTATTGCTTTTGCAAAACTAACGGAATCTAGGGACTTTGATACTGGACAGCATGTTGAAAGAGTACAACATTTATCGAAGGCATTAGCTATAAAATTAAAAGACAATCCTAAATATCAATCAGTCATAACACCAAATTTTATTGATGATATATTCTTTTCTTCTTCACTACATGATTTAGGCAAAATTAAAATACTTGATAAAATCCTCTTAAAACCTGGAAAACTCACAATTGAAGAATTTGATGAGATTAAAAAGCACGTTACATATGGATCTGAGATTCTATTTGAAATGGTTAGGAATTATCCTCAGAGTTCAATGTTTATTATGGGAGCAAAAATCGCAAAATACCATCATGAAAAATATGATGGTAGTGGCTATAATGAAGGTTTAAGTGGTGATGAAATACCGCTAGAAGCTAGAATTGTGGCTTTAGTAGATGTGTACGATGCACTACGCTCAAGACGCAGTTACAAAGAAGTATTCAACCATAAAAAAACAGTTGAGATTATTTCAGAGTCTAAAGGCACGCATTTTGATCCAGATGTATTTGATGCGTTTTTAGAAATAAATGAGCAGTTTGAGATCATTTATGATTCACTTGCTTAGAGTGGTATGTTATAAAAAAATTCAGTACAACTCGGTTTGGTAGGATGAGTTCAACCCTAATAAATAATTTATAATCACGAAATTAACAGAAGATAATCTTAATGGAAAAGAAGTTGGAAAAGCTGAAATTAAAGAAAACATCATGACGCTTAATGTCTATGACAAAGAATTTATCCACATGATAGATATTGGTGTTTTATTAGATTTGCTACTTGAAGATTATAAAAGAACAAACTCCCTTTAAGGGAGTTTTCACCTTCAACTTTTACTTAAAATACAAATCGCCTTATAGAGCCATAATTTAGGGGTGCGTAAATTTTTAGCAGGGGTGCGTAAAACTTTGCTAGGGGTGCGTAAAAAACACTCAGGGGTGCGTAGATTTCTCTAGGGGTGCGTAATTGTATCAAAATAGGTCAAACAACACA
>CAZVDQ010000083.1:0-4144 GCA_964625435.1 uncultured Mariniplasma sp. | reverse complement strand
GTATATTAAATCTCATAGTCATATTTGAATCCTTAGAACCCACCCAAATGTCTTTTGTTAATATTATAACATCAATTTTTCCAAATGTAATTGTAGTCTAACAACAATGATATACTTGGTACACAAAAATATCGGTTTTTTCTTCGGACCTATTGATATCTTTAATGTATAGCTTTTTTAATACCCTCTGTATTTGTTAAGTTCCATTTATCAGAACCCATGTATATTTAAGTCTTTCTATTTTATATCTTTATCTAGCCTAACGCCTCAGTGCACACATTTTTGTATTAATTAACTATGTTGAACACCTAGAAATACAATGCTTTTCCTGAAAATTCATCATTTTTACATCAAAAACTATTCAAAATTATAATATAAAAAACGACAAAATATGGCGTTTTTATGTCTTTACTAAGGGATGTAAAAGGAATCATCATAGGGGAAATATGGTGCCGAAAAGACGACCCGAAATTAACCCACTTACTTTTGAGTATTTTTGGCTTTATGAGGCCGTTTATTTTTTGCTTTTTTCTGTGTGATAATTGTATTTATAGTTCTTTAGATCATATCCTTTTATAGTTTTGTACTTTTCTAAATCTTTCAAATCCTCAGTATTCGGATCAATTGAATCCAGTAAAATTGATTCAAGATGTATGTATTCGCTGTATTCACCGATAGAAGCTAATACAAGAGCATTCCTAAAATATTTGGCATGAATGGATATGAAATCTTGGTTCAAGGTAAATCCATATTTTTTGAGATGCAGATACATGAAAAAAGTAACTGTTCTTGTGTTACCTTCTCTAAAAGGATGTATTTGCCATAATCTTGATATGACTAAAACAAGATTTTTAATAAATGTTGTTTTATCTAATGTACTCCACTTGATGGATAATAATTGTTCATTCAATTTCTTTAATTCTTCTGGTATTGATTTGTAATCTTCATATTCTACACTTAGATCATTTAAGACGAGTTCTGGTTTAGACATATTGATTTTTCTAATCTCTCCTGCCCAGTCATAAACATTTAAAAACATCGACTTATGTATATTGAGTAGATCTTTAATGCTTTCCACTATAATAACTTCATTTTGGAGTTTCACTAAAGCTAAAGCAACCATTGCACTCTCAAAATCGTCTAAATCGTCCTGATTTTTAATGTCTCTTAGATTAATAAGAATATTGGTTCCAGGATATACATAAATATCTTTCACTTAATACTCCTTGCTGATGGCATAGATTGCAGTATCATAATCAATATCACCTCTAGCATATAAAGAGATAATCTTTTTTGCTGCTTCTTTTAATTCTTTACCGCCTGTTAAATTAATTGCGTGAGCTAATTCTTCTTTCCTTTTAACTTCTTCACGATTTGGTAAAGAAATCTCAAAAGGGATTCCATCATGAATAAGCACTTGATTTAGGAATAAACTAATAGCATGTGATGTACTTATACCTAATTTCACAAGAATAGCTTCTGATTTTTCTTTAACTTCTGGTGTGACTCTAACGTGGATTACTTCTGATCTTGACATGGTATCTACCTCCACTTATATTGTATCACGTTTGTGATACATTTTCAATGATAGAAAATACTTTGTTTCAATCAAAATATTTGCCATTGTTATTTAAAGTTTTGTCAGTTATTAGTGTTATTATCTTAAATCAATTATGAAACAATAGTTAACACTTAAATCTTGAAACTCAAATACTAGTTCAATTACAATATATGAAAAGCTTGAACTGTCAACTATAAATGTACCATCATTTTCAATGTTTAAGCTATGTGAAACGACTATTTCCCACCCACTTGTTTCTTCTGCCGAACTATAATCCTCATTTAAATAATAATATGTACCAAAGATAGTTGCAGGCGTAGAATATTTTATCTGATATAAATCATCTGCACTAATTAAGTTCATTTCTTCATATATTTGAGTATTCGGAAATGAGATTACGTAATCATATCTTTTTAGATCTCCATTAGCATCTTTTTTGTATTCAGAACCAATTTGATAATAAGTAATTTCTTCATTATTTATAGTTACAATAGGAACATCATTATACAATAAATGATTATTATCTGCTGCTTTATTTAAATATCCTATACCTATAATTGCTACGATTAATACTACAATAACTCCCAAACCTAAGAAAATAGACAATTTCATTCTATTAATTTTTATATTTTTTGAAACTAATTCTATTTCATACTGTTGTTCTTTGAGCAATTCATTTTCTTCAATGCCAAAAAATTCGGATAATAGTCTTAATGATTCTTTACTTGGTAGACCCAATCCATTCTCCCATTTAGCAACAGCACTTCGACTAACATAAATACTGTCTGCTACTGCTTGTTGTGACAAACCTTTTTCTACGCGTAATTCCTTAATTCTATTTTTAAATCCCGTCATGAAATCCCCTCCTTTGATAACACTATAGCATAATAAAATTTCTTTTATTGTTACTTTTAATTTTTAGTTGTTACTTATATCATATCATTAATTTTATAGACTACAATTTCTGAGTTTCAAACCTTAGAAATTCATTGGTCACTAAAAAAATGGTTTTTGCATCGTATCTATTGATATCCTTAATCTATAGTTTTTTAATGTTTTCTATGTTTAATAAGTCGTATTTATCAAATCCTATGTACATTCATGAATTAGATTTATTTCACTTTAAACAAATTCACAATTTTATGCGATTTGTTTGGTTGTTGATATTTCTTCCATATTCATTGAAACTCTTGCTCTTATTAGAAAAGCCCTCATTTTCTATCAAAAAATGTCCGAAATTATAACATAAAAAACGATAAAATTTATCGTTTTTATAGCTTTACTAAAGGATATACATGGAATCTTTAGAGGGAAAACGTGGTGCCGAAAAGACGACCCGAAATTAACCCACTTACTTTAGGTGCTTTTTACCTTTGTTAAGCCATTTTTTTATTCAAATAAGCATTAATCACTATAATATAAGAATAAATGCAAATAAAAAGAATGTTATCAAGTAGATTAAAGGCATCAGAAAATCGATGTTTCTTCTGTATTTGAGATATACTTTTTGTGTTTTTATAAAACAGTACGTTATACTTATCCATACAATTGAGAACACTATGACTATTGTAAGTGTGGTTATTGACATCGCATGTTGAAAGTACATCCCAATTGAAATTCCAGGAAAGATAAGTACACAAACCAAAATACTTAGAAACAGTTCTCTCTTGTATTTTTTATTATGAAAATTGTCAATTTTATCAGACAACTTTTTAGAATTTTCATCAATATGCCATTCTTCTATCGAGGTTTCTATTGCCATATGAGACTGTATGAACATTAGAATACCATCTAATGAAATATCAAATATATCTCCTAAAATGATATACTCTTTAAGTTCCCCATCAATCTCCTTGTACCCAAGCAAAGTTCTAAATCTAAATTCTGGATTGATTCTAAATTCTTTATAATCACTAATCAAATAAGACTTATATGTTCGAAAATTCTTAACTTTGATTTCCTTGTTTGTAATAATTAACGTAGATTTAGAATAAAAAATTAGGATTCGGGCTATCACATAAATCAGGAAAATTATACCAGCAACTATCAATCCATCTATTCTACCTTTCCATAGAGATATAACTGCTAATATGATTGCAGCAAGCATAAATACAAATATTATATTCTTATTAGGCTTAGCCTCTAGTTTATCCAATTTAATTCCTCCATATATACGTTTTTTATTGAATCCAAAAAATGCTAATTCTCGATACTCATTCTTAGAAATTCATAGATCCCCAAAATAACGGTTTTTATTTAAAATTCATTAATATCCTTAGAGTATAATATTTTAATTTTTTTCATATAGTAATAAAACATTTATCATATCCTATGTAAATTGAAGGATTTATGCTCTATCACTTTATCTAAACTTATCATTTTGTGAGCACGATTACTTTGTTGCTAATTGATTCCAAAGCATGTAAATACTTTATTTTTCTCTAAAATTCATCATTTTTACAACTGAAATTGTTCAAAAATATAACATTAAAAGAGCTATTTTTGTCGTTTTTTTTGGCTTTACTAAAGGATGTAAAAGGAATCATCATAGGGGAAATATGGTGCCGAAAAGACGACCCGAAA
>CAZVDQ010000082.1:0-4258 GCA_964625435.1 uncultured Mariniplasma sp. | reverse complement strand
CCATTTTTGAAATTCCATATCAAAAACTGAAAGAGCGAGGTATAAAATCCTTGTTTTTTGACTTAGATAATACGATTATTGCTTACGATGATAGTGAATTAAAAACGAAACACATCAATTTAATCAGTGATTTGTCAAAAGAATTCAACATAATAATTATTTCTAATACAAGTTATAAAAGAGTTTCAATTGCTTTGAATCAATTGAAAGTTCCCTTTTTATGGCATGCAAAGAAACCACTTAAAGTTGGATTTAAAAAAGCTTTAAAAATGGTAAATACAAAAAAGGAAGAAACAATCATTATTGGAGATCAATTAATGACTGATGTTTTTGGTGCATCTAGATTTGGTATAAAATCAATTTTAGTAGCATCCGTCAAACGTAGATCTGATCGAAAAATTACGAAATTTAATCGAAAGATTGAATCTTTTGTTTTAAAGAAAATACAAAAGAAATATCCCAAATTGTATGATGAAAGGTTGAGAATTTATGTCGACAGTCATTAAATGTCAAGGCTGTGGTGCGATTCTTCAAACTGAAGACCCAATGAAGGTTGGGTATGCTTTATCACTTGATCATGAATATTGTCAGTCATGTTATAAATTAATGCATTATGGCGAAGCAAACATTCATTTTCATCCAGAGGATTTACCTTCTTTAGAAAAGGATTCATTGATTATCATGGTGAGTTCGATTTTACATATTGATATGCTATTCAGTTATCCTGTCTATAGATATCAATCAGAAGCTCATTTTGTTTACTTGATCAATCAAATTGATTTATTACCAGAAAGCACTAATCTGGATGTTTTAGTAAAACGATTGACACAAAAAGCTCAATCATTAAATGTTCCTTTTGAGGATATCATTTTGATGTCAGCAATCAATCGGTTTGACATTGAAAACTTAAAACAATATTTATCATCTTATAAATATAAGAACATTTATTTGCTTGGCGTACAAAATAGTGGTAAAACTACAATATACAAGGCACTAACACAACAAACGAAAGCTTTAGCCTTTAAAAAAGCAGGTTTAACCCAAGAAGCATTATCAGCACCATTTGGAGATCAGATGATTTATGATATGCCAGGATTATATCAAGAAGGATATTTACATCAAATTTTGCCCTATGAGACTTATAAGAAATTAATTCCTGATGAACAAATCAAACCCAGAATATATCAAATAAAAGATCAGCAATCTCTTATTTTAGAAGGGTTGATTGGTATCACTTTTGGTGGACAAAATATAACAGCAGTTATTTATTGTGACCAACATCTTAAAATTCATAAAACAAATGCAGCAAGAGTGAAAGAACTACTTACACATAAAGAAGATCATTTTGAGATATATGCAAAAGAATATGAGCAAAAAGCACTTAGAATTCCTAAAAAGAAAATTCAAATTACTTTTGCTGATATGGGGTTTCTACATATTATAGGACCTGCACATCTAACGATTTTATATCCTAAGGGCATGCACTTGAGCATGACGGAGGCAATGTTTGAATGATTGAAGATATCAAAAATAAAGTGATAGAAAAATTAAAGAATCATCCTAATAGATTACAGCATGTTATAGGCGTTTATGAAACAGCCTTAAAACTTGCTAGAGCTCATTACTTGGATGAGTTAAAGGTAAGTATTGCTGCACTATATCACGATTATGAGAAATACGATTCAATTGAAGAACAAATACAGTATTTGGATTTAATGGTTATTAAAGATTATGTTGAAACACCCGTTATCTATCATGCATTTGCTGCAGCAGCAAGACTTGAGATAGATTTTAACATTCATGATGAAGAAATTCTCAATGCAATTAGATATCATGTTTGGGGAAGAAAAGATATGTCTGATATCGAAAAAGTGATATTAATTAGCGATAGCTGTGAACCCTATAGAGAATTTGATGATGCAGATAAAATATTTAAACTTGCAATCAAGGATTTAGACCAAGCGACAGAAGTTGTTATGAAAGCAAGTATTGATTACTTATATACAAAAAATCTTACTCCTGCTAAGGAGCAAGTTGAAGCATACACATATTATATGGAGGTAAATTGTGGAAAAACTGAATAAAATAGTTCAAGCATTAGAAGATTTAAAAGTAAGAGATTTAGCTGTTTTTGATTTTGAACAAACATCACCGTTTTATGATTACTTTGTAATCGCAACGACAAATGAAAGACAAGCAAATGCAGCAATCAATCATATTAAAAAAGCTTTATTAGCTGATGATTTCAAACATATTGAAGGTAAAGGTGGCACTTGGGTCTTAATAGATTGTGGTGATGTCATTGTTCACTTGTTTCAAGAGGAAGACAGAAAGTATTATGGATTTGATCAGCGTCTTATAGGCGTTAAGAGGATTAAATAATGTTTGCTAAAGCATATGACCTTCTGATGGCAGATGTAGATTATGATGCCATCTATCGTTGGTTAAAGCCATATCTGAATAAGAAAAAGATGATTCTGGATGCCGGTTGTGGTTCAGGTTATTTACTTTTAGAGCTATTAAAGAATGGATATCAAGCAATGGGCATTGATATCGATACTAAAATGCTTTCAATTGCTAATGACAGACTTGTTTCAAACCATTTTAAACCTATGCTCTATCAACACGATTTAAAAGATCCACTTGGTGTTCAAGTTGATGTTGTTTTAATGATTTTTGATGTTGTAAATTACTTCAAAGGGATTCGTGGAGTATTTAAAAATATCTATCGTGCATTAAATGATGGTGGAACTTTCATATTTGATGTCTATAAAGAAGATATTGTTGAAGCATATAATGGGTATACTGAAATTGATGATGAACCCATACCTTATGAATGGCATATCAAGACGAAGAAAAATCAGTTGATTCACGAAATCACTATCAGTAAAAAAACAGAAGTAATTAAACAGTATGTATATCCTATTTCTTATTACGAGAAAATTCTGAAATCAGTTGGATTCACCGTAGAAACAAAGTCTGGTGTAGACATGAGAAAGCTTTACTTTATCGCCTATAAGTAGGCGTTTTTTTTTGAAAAAAAGTAAAAAAAATAATCCACACTACTATAAGGTGGAGGTGGAAAATGAAACAAGCAATAGTCATGACTGTAGTATTAGTGATCTTATGTTGGTTTTGGTTATATCCTAGACCCGAAACCATTACATATATAGATCAAACCGCGATACCAATTGATCAAATTGAGGTTGAGATTCAAGGAGCTGTTGTTTTTCCCGGAATCTATATTTTTTTTGAATCAATTACTCTAGATCAAGTACTTAACCGTGCTGGAGGGTTTTTAGATGATGCAGATCAAACATCTCTAAATTTATCTCAAGTAATTACTCATGATCTTTCAATTCGAGTAGCTTCAAGGAATATTGTTGTTGAGGTTTCTACGTTTTTGATTGATGTCAATAAAGCGAGTTTTAAAGAGTTAATAACAATACCTGGAATGACCGAAACAAGAGCTGCATCATTAATTATATACAGAGAGCAATATGGAGACTTCCAACATCTTGATGATTTAATTAACGTTAAAAATATTGGAGTAGTAACTCTTGAAAAAATCAAGCCCTATATTACTTTGGGATGATTACTATATTGAGGGCTATGCCCTTTTTTTGGCTATTCTAGGGTGTTTTCACCCATGGGTGTTAGGATTACTTGTTGTTTACATATATTGGCAGAGGAAGGCAATTAAGATTCCCATATTTCTAATTGCGATCTGTATTTTGTTTATCAGGTTTTATCTTTATGAAAAGATCGAAACTCCCGAAACGATTGAAGGAAATGCTAGTATTGTTGATATTAAATCATATGAGTATTCTGATATGATTACAATAAGATATCACAATATGAAGTTTCAGGCTTTTGTTAACCCTGATCAATATACGTTGGGGGACGAAGTATATGTAAAGGGGACTATCGATTTGTACCGGAAACAAACGATTCCATACGGATTTAATCAGAAATCATACTACTTATCACAAAACATCAGAGGATATTTGGATGTTGATGATATTCACTTGATAGCTCACCACACCTCTTTTTATCAGCTCAGAGAAAATTTAAATATCTTCATTTCTAGATTTGAATCGAGTTCATATATCAAAGCACTTATATTGGGAGAAAAAAGTTTCAGTGATGAACAAAATGATATGTTCAAGGATTTGGGAATTCTCTATTTATTCACTATTTCTGGGCTACATATTTATGCATTCATTGCATTAATCAAAAAAGTCTTTTTTTATTTGAG
>CAZVDQ010000081.1:0-4363 GCA_964625435.1 uncultured Mariniplasma sp. | reverse complement strand
ATAAATGAGTAAAAATTAATCTAAGAATTAAAACAGTTCATACAGATAAAGAAATACTAGTCTAAAATTGTATCAAGAATTGTATCAAGTTTTTCATCTAGATGATCTAAACTTGGTAGCTGATATTCAATACCAAAACCTTTTAGAGCTTTCTCAAACCTTAAAAAACCATTTTCTGATCTTAACTCCACCCAATAGGCGCCTAGACTGTCAAATTGAGACTTATTAGTATCAGAAAGCTTGTCTGCAACAAATAATTTACTTTCTCTGGCAATAAAAACATCTGCACTTTCAGGATTGCCTTTACCCATTAGCTTGACTTCACATTTATGGATATTATTATCTTTTTTTAGGAAAAAATCAATTTCTCTCTCAAAATCACCATAGCTTGCTTTCCCTCCTCCAGTAATATCTAAAGCATAATTACACTCAGGGACAGAAAATAGTTTGCAAAGTACCAACATAAGAGGACCTTCAACATGTTTACCTACCGCACTATAGGCTCCTCCTCTTATAGCAGCTCTTTTTACTGCAAGAGAATTGATAACAATTAAACTTTCATTTAAATTTAACTCAACACTGACACCATTTAATTTGATTGATAATATTAGGTCTAGACCTTCATGTTCTTCAAGTAAGTGTTCAATAGAACTAACAAGGGTGTCATAAGAATCTTCAGAAGCACTTACAACAATTTCTTTTTTCCCAGAGTTAAACATGTTTGTAATAGTTTTGTGATTAATTCCAGCATAAATTGCTCTTGCTTTAACAGCCTCATTTTCATTCATTACAAAGTTTGATTTATACCAATCTACAGTAATATTTGATTTATTCATTTTAGCTTCTACTACTCTTTTGAAAAAATCTATACAGTAATCTAAAAATCGATTATTAATCTCAGCTTGTGTTACAATTCTATAGTCTTGCCCTTTAATGAGTCGCTTCACTATTTCTCTAATAGTTATTTTTCTTGCTGCATCCATTGTGAAAACTCCTTCATATTTAAATATCTTTGATCTTGTATTTTACTTGAAAGTCTTTCTTTAATTCTTTTAAAATAATCAACGTTAAGTTCTGTTAAAAAATAATTTCTATTATTCTTTAAAGCGACCGCTGCAATAGTTCCACTTCCAGCAAAAGGATCGAAGATTAAATCTCCCTCCAATGAATAATATTTTACTATTTTTTCGCATAATGCATCAGGAAATATAGCTGTATGAGTTTTATCAAAAGAAGGACAAATAGACCAAACATTAGAGGTTTCATATGGCGTTTCGACTAAACTATTATTAACAGTTGTATTATCGTACTGTTTTAAGTTCCAATCTATAAGCTTATTGGTTTTTTTTCGATAAACCATGACTTGTTCAGTAATAGCATTGGGTTTGTAACCGAGTGGCTTTCTGTGTTGTAAAAAACCTGCATTCCTATTTTTCACACTTGCTTCTGGCTTAACCCAAATGATATCATCTATAAATTCCCAACCCATTTTAATAAGTAAAGGATGAATATCATAGGGTATCGGATACCTTTTACTTGATTGACTGCGGGATGCTCTTGGAATAATAATAGGAGAGGTGTTTAAAACAAAAAAACGGCCTGTCTTAGTTATTCTATGTACTTGTTTGAAGACTTTCTCAAGGAAATGTAAATATTCTTTATAGCTTTTGTATATTGAATAGTCTCTTGCATTATAATAAGGAGGTGATGTAAAAGTTAAATGAACACTATCATCTGGAACATATTTGATTATTTTTAAAACATCTCCACATACAGTAGTACCTTTTAATTGTTTATTTACTTCTGGGTGTTTTATATCTTTTGCATTGTTTTTATATAATTCAGATTCAATATAACCTTTAACTATTTCATTTTCATGTGTTTTTAATATATATTTTAATAGTTCTGCTATCTCCTCGTCCTTTTTAAATACTAATAATCCTCGAACAGCTTGTAGTACAATTTCAGGATTATTATCTTCTATATATTTTTTTAGGATTGGGATATTAGTTTTATCACGCATACGGCCTATGGCTGATGTAGCTTCTCTTTTAACAGAAGAAGACGGATCATTTTTTATTAAAGAATCAAATGTTTTTACTAATTCTAAATCGCAAAGCTTAGCTAAAACTTCAACTGTAGCAGTTCTTATTTTTTTATTTTTATTTTTAAGTAAATTGATTACAGTTTCTTTATTACAAAATCTAACCTTATCAATTTTTCCTGTTTTATTAAGCAAAGTAATTATTTCATTATCATTTTTATCTTTCAGGTATTCAGCCATTGCTCCAACCTGGTATTTAATATTTTCAATGATATCGCTGCTAGCTATATTTCGTTTACTTTTCGGCTTCACTTTATTGATTACAAGGCTCTGATCAGGTTGGAAGTTAAAAGAATCCTGTTCAAACTTCGTGGAAGAATCTAATTGTTTTGCTTCTAAAAGTATAGGCATTTTGTTGTTATGTCCTCTATATTTTATTTTGAGTATTAGTTACATGATAAATTCTAATAAAATGTTTAGTTTTACCCCACATTTAATAAATAATTGAAATTTACTGCTTTTGCTTTATTTATTCTCCTTTTTCAAGTCAGCCTTACTCCCCTGCTCTAATCCTTTTATCTTATCTTCAAGCTGTCCTATTTTATCATTATATTTAACATGCAGGACATCAGTATTTTTTAAAGCCATTATATGGGCTGTTTCAGCCTCTTTTAAACCTTTATTCAATTCTTTTAGTTTACTTGCTAGCTCTGTGATCTGCTTATCCTGAACAGCTGCAAGTTTCAAGTTAGATGATTTAACTTCACTGATAACTATACTATACTGTTTTTCCTGTTCTTTATATCTTTCCTGTTGATTAGCAATTTCTTTTTTCTGAAATTCTATCTGTGCAGTATAGTTCTGTTTTAAGTCATTTATTTTACTGTTATTATTTTCCATTATCTCTTTTTTATAATAATACCCCCCTACCCCAATGCATACAATTATTATTATGGAAACAACGGCTGTCCAGAATGTAGAATGTCTTAAAATAGGTGTTTTTTTGTCCTCTTTCTGCTGTATAAGCTCTTTAATTATATCCCTGTTCTGCTTTTCTAAAGTAAGGCTTGCTATTTCTTTGCTTTGCTCATAAGTATCATTTGGAGAAATATGAGGCTCATTGATAAAGGGATATCTTTCTCTTAATAAATCGGAATTTATGAAGGTGTTAACATTTTGTTTTTTTATTGTTTTACTATTATTTTTATTGGCTGAAATATACCTTTTAATTGTTGCCGGAGATTTAGTAGTTAAGAAACATGCTTCAGTTGTGTCTATCCATTCTTTTTGCATATGAGCCTCACTAAAGTATCAGTTGGTTTCATGTGAATGTCATTTGAGTATCATTATATTAAGGTCTCGTAAAAAAAGCAACATTATTATTATAAATAATAGTAATGCTAAAAGAGTTATCATGATAAAATTGGTGTTTTGAAGAGTTGTTTGTTATCTTTTTTGTTAAAACTCTCTTGGTAACAAACCATTTTTATTTCTTTTTGGTAGCGGTATACCACTCTTGTTTAAGTGTTCAATCAAGATACCCTCAAGCCGTCTTTGCCAACCATCCCAATTCATATTATAACACATATCACAAACAAAAAGATTATACCCTGCCAATTTCCTGCCTTTGTATACTTCTGGTCCAAATTGATATTCATTTTCACATAAAGGACAAATTTCCATAAATTTATCTTTATTCATTTTAAGGCTATCCCATTTTTGATTTTTTAAAAAAAGGTTGCAGATCCTTTTCGAGGTTGAGGGCTTCTATAATTATTACCGTAATAAAAACTTTTACATTTTGGACATTGCCACATATCGTTTTTATTGCCCTGTAGTCTTATTAATTTTTTTTCGTCATCCCAGCATTTAGGACAATAAGTACCTTTTGTTTCTTTTCCATTTTTTAATATGTAATATGTCCCGTTAAAATATAGATTTTTTTCGATCTCACCTTTTTTTTCTAATTTTTTGATGTTTTCTTTTAATGTTATATTTTCATCTCTTAGCTCTAATGCCAGCTCTCTTAATTCCATAATTTTTTCTTGAGCTTCTATTGTAAGACCTTTTTTACATAATTCTACGATGTCTTGAGCTGTCCAGCTTGGTAAGAACCCCATTTATTTTATCCTTTTATTTTATTTATAACGTCGCATAATCGCCATAATGTTAAACTTGATTTATTGGTGTAATATGCTAATAATTAAACAGTTATATTTTTTAGCTACTATTTAACCTTTAGTTATTATTCTAAAAAACCGGGTAAACCACAACATGTTGTGGTTGCTACTCTGTAATTTTTACATTTTTAAAGGCTCT
>CAZVDQ010000080.1:0-4384 GCA_964625435.1 uncultured Mariniplasma sp. | reverse complement strand
ATGGACAAAATGATATCTTTGGTGGCACAGGATCATCAGGTGATCATGAAGCAATTCTTAAAACGATATCTATCAATGATAGCTTGCTCCAGGGAATTGATAACGCAATTAAATCTTCCATGCAAATCAAAGGAATCATCAAGATGAATGGGATGTTATCAGAAGTAGATAAGAAGAAACAAAGAGATCTCTTCGATACTGCTTTATCAGAATCCATAAACACTAAGGGAAGTTCAATTATACCGATAGATTTAAAGTCAGAATACATTCCTTTAAATGTTGATCCAAAATTAATAGATAAAGATACACTCGAATTTTTACAATCAAAGGTACTTGATTACTTTGGTGTATCTGTTCCAATATTTACAAACAAATATTCTGAAAATGAGTACAACTCATTCTATGAATCAACCATTGAGCCTCTTGCTATTCAATTAAGCGAGGCTTTTTCTTTAGGGTTATTAACAGATAATCAACTAGAACGTGGTGAAGAAATTATTTTTTATAGTGAAAGACTTCAATATGCATCCTGGAATACTAAGGTCACTGCAATTGAAAAGCTCATGAGTCTTGGGATTATGTCATTAAATGAATCAAGAGCTCTATTGGGACTAGAACCTATCGAAGGTGGAAATAAACGATTACAATCATTAAACTTTGTTGATGCTGACAAAGCAAATCTATATCAAGTAGGAAATGAGGATATTAAAAATGAAGATAACAGTTAACGGGAAAATATCAGAAGAAGCAATCAAGGTAGTCTTGAACTCTCAAAAAGAGAAAGTCAAAATCATCGATGATTTCTGTAAACAAGAAAAGTTAGAATCCTTAACTTATAAGGATTCAGAACTTGAGTACGAATATTCAAAAGAAGCGAAACAAGATAAACCTAAACCAAAAAAAGTGGAGGTAAGAATAGATGCTTAAAGAAACAAGATTAGCTGATGTCACACTAGAAGAATCAGAAGGCAAGATGATCCTAGAGGGTTATGCCATCGTCTTTAACAATGAAACGCTCATCGGTGATGAAACCTATGGATTTATTGAAGAGATTGATTCAAGAGCTTTATCAGAAACTAAAATGAAGGATGTTCCTATGAAATATAATCATATGGACTCCTTTTTAATTATTGCTAGAACCAAGAACCAATCCCTGCAGTTATCGATTGACAGCATTGGATTAAAAGTAAGAGCAGAACTCTTGGACACTAACACAAACCAGGACATCTATAAAATGGTAAGAAGTGGACTTTTAGATAAGATGAGTTTTGCTTTTACAGTAGATGAACAAGTATGGAACCGTGAAGGTAAAATACCTAAAAGAACCATTACTAAAATTGAAAGATTGTATGATGTGTCGGTTGTGGATACTCCGGCATATGATGCATCTAGTATATATGCTCGTTCTTTAGAGTCTATGGAGTTAGAACTAAAGACTATGGATTTAGCAGAGCAAGAAGCACAATCAATTATTATTAAAAAACGTATTAAAATCAAATCACAAATCTAAGGAGAGAAAAACCATGAATTTAGAATTAAGAAGAAGAGAAATTGAAAGTCGTTTAACAGAAATTAGAAGTCTTGTTGACGCTGAATCAGAACTAAGTAAACTAGAAACTTTGGAATCAGAAACATCAACACTTCAAGAAGAAAGAAGTATGATTGATAAAAAAATGTCAATTGCTACGAAAACAGAACTTAAACCAATTATTATTGACAACCGCAATCAAATTGACAAAGAAAAATTAGAGTTACGCGGGCAGCAATTAAGGGAAAAACGTGTCATCCAAGTATCAAGTGAAGAAATCTTACTTCCAGAACATACTGCATCTGGATTAGCACCTGTTCCTTTTGCTCAAGTATCAAGCTTAGTAGACCGCGTTAATGTCATCAACCTTAATGGTGGTGAGACTTACAAAAAATCATTTGTAAAAGAAAATGGTATTGCGGGAACAACTCTTGAAGGGCAACCATACACTGAAACTGAACCTGCGTTTGGATATTTAACCATTACAAAGGTTAAGATTACTGCGTATACAGAAATCACAGAAGAACTAGAAAAATTGCCAAGTATTCCTTATCAAGCTGAAGTATTAAGAAACATCAATATTTCACTTAAGAAAAAGATCTCTGAACAAATCTTGCGTGGTGCTGGAACATCAAATACATTTACTGGTATCTTCAGTGACGCAGCTGTAGCACTTGCAGATAAAGTGCCATTAGAAATCGCAGCAATCACTGATACATCACTTGATGATATTGTTTTCGCTTACGGTGGAGATGAAGAAGTCGAAGGTGGAGCAGTTTTAATTTTAAACAAAAATGACTTGCGTGCATTTGCTGGACTTAAAACAGCAGAAGGTCGTAAAGTTCATAGTATTGATTATGTGAATAAAACAATCGATGGTATTCCATATATCATCAACTCACATTGTAAAGCAATCGCTGATTCAAATACTGCAGCTGGTGAATATGGTATTGCATATGGTGCTCTTAAGAATTATGAAGTGCCTATATTCTCATCAGTTGAAATCGGTAAATCAACAGATTACAAATTCAAAGACGGTATTATCAGTTATAAAGCTTCAGTATTTACCGGTGGGAATGTTGTAGGTTATAACGGTTTCTTACGTATCAAAAAGAAAGCAGTAGCTTAACAGTTAACACTGATTAATAAATGATAAGAAAGGATTGATTCCATGGCAATATTAGATATTGTAAAAAAAGCACTGCTAATACCTTTATCAGAAACATTTGCTGATGATGAGCTTATGACTCACATAGCCAGTTGCAAGCACTACTTAGAAAGTTGTGGGATTGATCCTTCTTATATAAATGATGAGTCGAATCCAATGGTTAGTACAATCATAATTATTTACACAAAAACATTTTTTGGTTTCAAGAATGATGGTAGTGCAAAAGAACTGCCTAAAACATTCGATATGTTAGTCGGGCAAATCGCACTAACGAAAGGAACCATACAAAATGTATCCTAATTCCCCCAATATTAGAATGCAGTTATTGACCATTGATTTGATTTCAAATACTATCGGTAAAACGAGTTATCGTTTCATCAGTTCCAAAGAAGTGATTGGTATTAATTTTAGTATTACATCAAGAGAATATTATGAAAGTAAACGCTCAGATATCAGAATTGATATCGCTGTAAAAGTTCAAAGTTTCTTATATGATTCGAGCAAGTATGTAGAAATTGGTGACGTCATTTATAAAATAGAGAGAACCTATACTGCCGGACAATTTACTGAACTTTACTTATGCAGATCAAAGATCAGAAAGAGTGACATCATTGATTACGCTTGATGAATTAGGAGTTGCTATTGAAAACATGGTAGAAGACTACGTAGATGAAATCATTCCTAAACTAGAGAAGCGTTTAGATGAAACTGCAGAAGAGATTATCAAGTATATTGCAAACCATGCACCAAGAAGTGGTGGATCAAAAGCATTTGCTGATTCCTTTGTTGCGACCCCTCAAGGTGATGGGATTAATAAAGTGATCTCTATCTATTCAAACACCAAAGGAAAGCTCACACATTTACTTGAGTTTGGCTTTACACATCATAGTGGCAAGTATGTTGGACCTCGAGCATTCATGAGACCAGCATTTGATTTACTAACACCGAAGATGTTAGAAGATATTAAAAATATTATTGAAAAGGGTGATGTCTAATGCAAGAACTATTAGAAAATCTATATCAAGTATTAGAGTCAGCATTACCTGGACAAGTCACTTATGGAACAAGAGAAAATATAGATCAGGTATCCGATTATATCGTTTATCAAGAATTAAGTAATCGTGGAACTGTTTATGCGGATGACAAAGTTAAATTAAGAGTAGCTACCATACAAATAAATCTAGTCACACAAAAGAAAAATCTCGAGTTAGAAGAAAGACTCGAGATGTATTTATCTTTAGGTCATTATGAGTATCAGATGTTATCTGAATACGCAAATGAAGATGGCTCTATCACTAGAGTCTATGAAATCAAAATGGAGGATTATTAATAATGAGCAATAAAGTAACGTTTGGACTAACAAATGTTCACTATGCTTTAGCTACACAAGCTGAGGATGGTAGTTGGACTTTTGCATTACCAAAAAGATTAGAAGGCGCACAAGAGATTACTACTGAAGCAATCGGTGGAAGTACTCAAGTGTATGCTGATGATAAAGTAATTGCTACACTCGTATCAAATTCAGGAACGAATGTCACATTAAAATTCACTGAGATTGATGAAGTGTTTAAAAAAGATATTTTTGGTTTCTTAGAAGATACAAATGGAAACCTTGTAGAAATCGTTAATGGCGAAACAAAGACATTTGCCTTAGGTTATGAAATTCAAGGTGATATCAAAGCAAGACG
>CAZVDQ010000079.1:0-4530 GCA_964625435.1 uncultured Mariniplasma sp. | reverse complement strand
AAAACTTTTAATAGAAACACCTTTACTTGAACTTAACTTATTATAAATACCATTAGAAATATCAAGTAAAGCTCCATCTAATTTAATAATCGGATTTATAACAATCCTTTTATAATTTACCGTTAGGTATACTATCAATGAAATTAATAGCACAACTTCTAAAAGAATAATTACAAAGAATAATGCATAGTTATTATCAATCAGCTCAGCTTCTGGTATCTCAAATATTACAAGACCCACTATTTCAATACCATCCTCAATTGGAAAAGTAACTTTTATCATGTCTATATTATTCAATGAGTAAGATTGATCTTGGTATAACTCATGCGCCACATTAGAAGTATTGAAAGATGTATTATTATATAAAATATTATTACTTAAATCAGCAATTAGAGCATTTATCTTCAATTCAGCAAGCTTGTTATCTAGTAGATCATCGTCTACATTTGGGAAATCTTCATTAATAAGATTCATGGTAGTTGATGTATATGCTCTTAGTGCATTTATATTGTGTGAATCATTTATATCATTCTCTTTTTGGACGAAATAAAAGATGAGGGTTGCAAATGTGAATAGTGCAATAATAATGACAAAAGAGAATAATATTTTTATGCTACTCCGGGTTTTCAAACTTATAACCTACTCCCCATACCGTTGTAATATAAATCGGTTTTTTTGAGTTAGTTTCAATTTTTTCTCTTATTTTATTTATGTGAACAGTAACAGTATTGATATCCCCATAATCATCAAATCCCCACACATGATTAAACAACTGTTCTTTAGTAAAAACTCTATTTGGATGGTCTGAAAGATAATTTAATATTTGAAATTCTTTAGCAGTAAAAATAATTTTTTTATTTTTCAAATGTATTTCATATGACTGTTCATCAATTACTAAATCTTTAAATCTTTTTATTCCTTTTTCTTCATTTTGATTACTTGATAATCGATTATATCTATTGATATGTGCTTTAATTCTAGCCGATAATTCACTTGCACTAAATGGTTTTGTAATATAATCATCACTACCTAGTCCAAGTCCCATTATCTTATCAACATCACCGCTTCTTGCACTAAGCATTAAGATGGGTATGTCTGATTTATCCCTGACATATCTACATAAATCAAGTCCCGAGCCATCTGGCAGGTTAATATCAAGAATTACAGCACTAAAAGAATGATTGTTAAATGCATCTTTACCTTCAGATAGAGTGTATCTTGTCATGACATCAAAACCTTCATTTTTTAAATAGTCTTTTATCATCTTTGCTAATTCAATTTCATCATCAACTAATAATATTTTTTCCATAATATCACCTCGTCATTTATTACATTATATCACAAAAAAATAGAGCGTTTCCGCTCTATTTACTTATTCTACTAATAATTCTTTTGGTTTAATTAATGAAATGTTTGGTTTTATGATCAATACATTAATGAATGTAACTGTAAATACAATCATGATGGCTGTTAAGATACTTAAATAATTAATATTTGTAGGAAATTCAGAAATACCTAAAGATCCCGTCATAGCATTCATGATACTAGGCACTATCAATATTCCAAGAACCCCACCTATGATTAAACCAATGATGTTGATGATACCGTTTTTAAATAGATATATATTGATGATGCCTCGATCATTCATTCCAATTGATTTATATATACCGTAATTAAATCTTTCTTTGTAAAGGTTTGTTAGATTTAAATTAAGTAATACTACTAAACAAATAACAGCGAATATACTAACTACACCACTTGTTACTACGCTTAAGACATCCAACATTGATAGCAATGATGCATTAGCATATTCAAATACCAATGTCACATCGGAATTAAATAGACGGTCTATTTCAGCAAATAGTACTTCATCTTCAACACTATCAACAAAGTTTATTTGGATTAACGAGTTATTAAGAAACTCATCTTTTATATTATCTGAAAACAATCTAAAAGTCATCCCTTGATTCGTAAGACTTTGGCATTCTCCAACAATAAGTAATTCCTTTTCTTGACCAAGAGATCTTACAGTTGTGTAGTCTCCTATCTCTTTTTTTAGCGTTACTAATAAATTATGAGCTAACATAATTTCATTTTCATTTTCAGGAAGTCTTCCACTTACAACACTAAAATCCAATGGTTCTTTATTGTCTGTTACAAATATTTGAGATATTGATGTTAAATATTTTTCTTGATTATCATCATATATTTGACTCTTTAAATCAGTGAAAACCGTTACTGTTCCTTCTACGTATTCTGAAGCTTCTAGTTTTGATATAATCTGTTGATGTGATTGTAGATCTAAAGGAGTCGAACTAACAACTTTAGCATCTATATCATAACCTAACCATAACTGATTATTTTCTTTTTGTATGTTTAATGAATAAGAAGCTGATGATAAAGTAACTACTGTAAATGTTATTGCAATAATAAATAGAATCAATGTAATGATCATTTTCTTATTATGGAAAAAGTCCTTAATTGCTAAAACTAGGCTAATCGACATATATTTATGTTTAATTAATGAAAAAGTCGATTTGGTTTCATGTACTTGCTCACCTCTATTAAGTGCTACCGCAGGATTTATTTTAGAAATTCCTCTTGCTACTAAATATACAGATACTTCAATTACTACAAGCAATAGAATCAATAATAAACCCATTTGAATAATATTTATACTATTTGATAAACCAAACAAATTAGATAACTCGTTTAAATCTTTTAAAACAACATTACCTAAAACTAAGCTACCAAATATACCAATTATTATACTGATAAATGCAATAACTCCATATTCAAATAAATAGATTGATATGATATTATTTGATGAGAATCCAGTACTTTTCAAAGTAGCTATTTTTTTACTGTCCGCTAATATGTTATTAAATATAATACTTCTTATAATAAATAATCCTACAACAATCAATATAACTCCAATTAGGGTGAATATAGATCCCATAATCACTTGGAAGAAAGAATTTGCAGATAAAACTACTTCATGGGAAATCATAAGTATATTTACAGCATTTCCACCAAGGACAACATTCAATTCATCAAGTATTTTTTGTTCCGATTCTCCTGAATAGTTTTTATAACTAATACCTATAGAGTATTCTTTCTCTCCATTAAGTAAACTTTCAACATTAGCTTTTGTTGCCCAAAATCTATTTAAAGTAATAGTATCGAAATTGTATGTTAGGTCTATACCAAGTCCTGCGATAATCATTTCTCTTGTTCCTTGTTCTGTGTTAATAACTATTGTATCACCGACTTCTGTATTGTTGAGCTTACTTTTACCATAACTAAATATTACTTCGTTATCTAAAAGTTCGTTTGCAGCTTTACCATCAATAATTTTTATTTGATCAAACTCACCTGTTGAATATTCAGTTAACATCACATCGGGTATAGGTATTAACTCGTCATCTTGTTTTATATTTGATTCAATAATATTATTAAAATTGGATAGGATATTTATATTTAATATTTCTTCATTATTTTCTAGAAAATTAACTATAATATCTTTTGATGCTTCACCTTCTACATAAATCAGACACTGGCTAGCTTTAGATTCCACATACAAATCTTCATATTCGCCCGCTGTTCCAAACAATCTAATTGCTAAAAAGAATAAGATACTAACTGCAACAAATACTGCAGCAAGAGCAATAACTTGTGATTTTTTAGATTTTATATTTGCCCAAACCATCAATAATATAGTTCTCATATTACCAACCCTTCTCACTCAAGAAATCAAAAATTACTTTCTCTTGGTTATCTGTCTGGTATCTTTTGAGATCAAGTTCGCCTTCAATACGTCCATCTTTTAAGAATACGACTCTGTTCGCATATGCTGCTGACTTAATATCATGTGTTACCATAACAATTGTTTGCCCGTCCTCATTAAAACTTTTGATTAAATCAAGAACAGCTTTACCGCTATTAGAATTTAGTGCACCAGTTGGTTCATCAGCAAACAAAATATCAGGATTATTAATCATCGCTCTTGCAATTGCTGCTCTTTGTTTTTGTCCCCCGGATACTTGTGATGGCAACTTGTTTATTTGATCTGTAATCTCCATCTTAGATAATAAGTCTGTTGCTCTTTGATTAATAATATCTTTTGATTTAGTAGTTAGATATCCTGGTACCACAACATTTTCTTTTAATGTTAAATTTGAAACCAAATTAATTCCTTGGAAAATAAAGCCTATATTTTCTCTTCGGATTTTAGTCATTTCTCTAGCTTTTAAATTGTTAATTTTTTTATCTTTTATATATACTTCTCCACCTGTAATATCATCCATTCCACTTAGTGTATATAGTAAAGTTGATTTTCCAGAACCAGATTGACCCATTATTGCTACAAACTCTCCTTGATTTATAACTAAATTGACATTTTTTAATGCATGAAATTCTACATCGTTACTATAATACGTCTTACATAAATTTCTACTTTCTAATATCCCTTCCATAAGAAACACCTCTCTTCTTTCAACTATAGTTTAACTTATACTTATTATCTCAATA
>CAZVDQ010000078.1:0-4534 GCA_964625435.1 uncultured Mariniplasma sp. | reverse complement strand
CGTGATCAAATGTAAAAACAAGGGGGTTCATTTTGTATCTTTTTTTCATGTAATAGAGGCTCATGACGCTATCTTTGCCACCACTACACATAATAAGGCAATCGTATTTGGCTTTACCCTTGTATCTATTTAAGACCACAACTAAATCGGATTCAAGCAATTTATTGTTTTGTTGCGTAGCTTTTCTCTTATCAAAATCTACGCAAATATTACATAAACCATCTTTATTTAAAAAAATATCCGGCTTAAATTCCGGTAATACACATTTTTTACAAATCATAATCCATACTCCTGAGTTGGTAAATATAAGTTTTAATAGATCTTCGAAGTAATATTATATTCGGCGCTCTCTTAAAAAGTGGCGTGCCTATTGGTGGCAAAGCGCAATAAATTTATCGTTTAGAGATTATATTCACTAAGGTGTCTGGCCGGTTTGGGATTCAATCTTTCTAGCTTTTCTAAAATTTTTACTTTTTTCTTTTATACTATTCATACGGCCTTTCAACAACATGGTTTCCCATAACTAAATAATCCATTTGGCTTCTTTGGAAACAACTTATCGCGTCTTGTGGCGTGCATACGATGGGTTCCCCTCTCAAATTAAAAGATGTATTTATTACAATAGGTACGCCGGTTATATTCTCAAATTCCTTAATCAGCCACCAGAATTTTGGATTCGTTTCTTTGCTCACAGCCTGCACTCTGGCAGTTCCGTCTATATGGGTTACAGCGGGAATAATTTTCCTCTTTTCCTTTTTCACATCCATTGCCAAGAGCATAAAGGGGGAAGAATTCCGCTGTTCAAAAAACTCTTCCACTTTTTCGCACAATACTGCTGGCGCATATGGCCTAAATGACTCCCTCTTTTTTACTCTGGAATTAAGTAATTCCTTCATATCAGGATTACAGGGATTAGCTAAGATAGACCTATTACCAAGGGCTCTGGGGCCGAACTCCATTCTGCCCTGGAACCAGCCTATTATTTTACTTTGCGATAATTTTTTGGCGATAAATTTAGCCAAAACATCGTCATTTAATTCTTCATAACTAAGCCCATGACTTAACAGGACTCTTTGTATCTGGCCGGCTGAAAAATCCGGGCCGAGATATGCGTTAGACATAATATAGTTCCTCGGCTTTTCTAAAATAGAATGATGTATGTAAGAAGCCACGCCTAATGCTGCCCCGCTATCACCCGCAGCCGGCTGGATAAAACATTCCTTAAATGGTGTCTCCTCAAGGATTTTGCCATTTGCAACACAATTCAAAAACAGCCCGCCTGCAAGGCAAAGTTTATCCATTTTTGTATCGCTATAAAGGTTTCTTACAATAGCGATTAATATCTCCTCAGTAATTTTCTGAAGGCTCGAGGCTATATCATAATGCCTATTTTCAATCTTTTCTCCGGCCTTTCTTTCTTTTCCAAAAGTTTTCACAAATTTTCCGCTGTACATTCTAAGACCCTTGTTAAAGCCAAAAAATGACGTATCTAACTTAAAACTACCATCGGGTTTAGCTTGAACAATTTTCCGGAATTCCTTAATGTAGCTGGGTTTGCCATAACCAGCCAATCCCATTACTTTGCCCTCACCCTGATGCGCTTTAAACCCAAGGTAAGTGGTAACCGCGGTATAAAGCAGGCCCAGTGAATCTGGATAATGAATTTCTTTGCTAATTTTAATAGTATTTTCTCTTCCAAAGCCGCAGCTCGTTGTGCCCCATTCACCAACTGCATCTGCTATTAAAATGGCTGCCTCTTGGAAAGGCGATACTAAAAAAGCGCTTGCAGCATGAGACAAATGATGCTTAATAAACAAGGTTTTCCCCTCGTATCCAAGCTCCTTCTTTAGTACTAGGGGCATTATCAACCGATTTTCGAGCCAGCATGGTAACGTATCCAGGAAATTTTTTAGTGAAAAAGGGTATGCTTCTAAATGGCTTGCAATAACTCGGGAGAATTTTAGAAAAGGTTTTTCATAAAAACCTATGTAGTCAATATCATGAAAAGTTGTGTTTCCAGCCTGAATACAGTAATTAATAGCATTGATAGGAAAAAGGGGTGAATTTTTTTCGCGGTTGAATCTTTCTTCCTGAGCTGCAGCAACTACGTTCCCATCACGCAAAAGAGCGGCAGCAGCGTCATGATAATGGCAGGATATTCCTAGTATATTCATTAACTACCTGTGGTTTCAGCGCGTGAGATATTCAAACACCGGCATAAATAAACGCCATCATGACTTTGGGCCCAAGATAATAAGCTAAAAATCCCAAAAGCGCAAGAATAATAAGTATCGGTGATAAAAAGTATAATTTGTGTTGCCGAATCATGTAAAACATCTCTTTTAAGATATAAAAAATTTTCTTCACGCTACGCCTCCGGTTAAATCAGGACTGTCGCATGCAATCATCAATATCGCATTCGTATCCTTTTGCTTCAATCCAAAATGTGTTTTTTTCTTTATGTCTTTGGTTTGGAATTCGGCGATTAAACAGCATTGCACAAAACGCTGTGACACCAATGCCAATAATGTAGATCAAGAGCAAAGATATGGTAATTAATATCTTCTGAACAGTTTTTATAAATGTCTGTACGAATTTTTTTATCATTTTTTTATTACGGCAGCGGCTATTATCTCGGCTGCACACTAACCTACTAACAATATTCGCTCTTCTTTTGTTTAATCTTCTTCTCGAATTATTTTTTGCGGCCTGGGCGAATATCGAAAGACTCTTTTTAATATAGTATTTGCTATATTTTTAGCTAAAAACCTATTGCCTTTCTTTGTACAATGCCCGAAATCACCACCAAACATATCTACAAAATATTCCCCATAGCTTGCTTGATTCAGTGCTTCCTTGAATGCGCTCTCGTTATCTACAAATATAATGCCTTCGTCTTGTGCAAATATCTTCTTTAATGATTCTACATTACGCATTGGATACTGCACACAAACTAATTTTATTCCTCTTTTATCTAGAATATTCTTTAGCTTACGGTAGTTTTTCCCTGTAGCTAAATTACGATATTCTAACCTCAATCTATCAGCCTTTTGGGCATATTCTTTTGCCAGTTCTGATTTGCCCATTTCTGTGTACAATGCTGAAATTGCTCCACAGATCCTATCGTTCTTAGAGTGAAACTCTATGGCTCTCCCGTATGAGTCTTCAGCATCAGAGAACTTGCCTTGTTTTAGATAAATCCACCCTAATTCAATGTATGCGTTACCATTATTAGGGTTAAGCTCTATGGCTTTCTTGTATAAGTCCTCAGCATCAGAGAACTTGCCTTGGTATCGATAAGTCCACCCTAATCCAGCGCAGGCTTTATCATTATTAGGGTTAAGCTCTATGGCTTTCTTGAATGAGTCTTCAGCATCAGAGAACTTGCCTTGATTTAGATAAATCCACCCTAATTCAACATACGCCCTATCGTTTTTGGGGCTAATCTCTATGGCTTTCTTATATGAGTATTCAGCATCAGAGAACTTGCCTTGTTTTAGATAAATCCACCCTAGCCCAACGTAGGCAGCCTCGTTCTTGGGGTTAAGCTCTATGGCTTTCTTGTATGAGTATTCAGCATCAGAGAACTTGCCTTGTTTGCAATAAGCCTGCCCTAAATCAACACAGACAATATCCTTATTAGGGTTAAGCTTTGCAGCTCTTAATATACTCTCCTGCTTTAACTTCTTAAAGATATGCATATATATAATCCAGCCAAATCTATATACCCGGCAATGTTTAAATAGCCAGGTATCAGACTCATATATATCCTGATAATACATTATCCCGCCATCATTGCAACCCATCATAGCAACTACCATTTCCGGATGGTATTCATTTAGGTAAGATTCTACTTTACTTAATATGACTGGTGTGTTCGTGCCTGCTACTCCCTTATCTATAACGCTAAAACGCATACCTATATTACTCTGGTTTAAGACTTGCTCAAGGAATTGCGGGTATTGACCTTGGGTAGTAGACTCTCCTAAACAAAGAATGTGATAAGTACCTTTTTGTTTTATGGATTGTAAATTCCTGTATTCTTGTATAGATAGAAAAATAAACCCGCCTAAACGTAGGCCCGCTTCCAGAAGTACAAAAGACAAAAATAAACCAAATAAAATCAAGGCTATTTTTTGTTTAAAAAGTACTTTTTTATGAGACGTTTTCATAGTAATCGAAACCTTGCTTTGAATAAAACATTGCCAATTTATCCTTACCGAAAAATACAAGGACTCCTAGTAATACTATAATCATTAGTGTTTCTATGAGCTTTTTCACAATAGCGCCGACAACAAGTACTCTGTTATGCGCTCATTAATGTATTTGTTATTATACCATAAACAAATAACTCCTAAAGCAAAAAAGCAAAAAAGAAAAAAAGAAAAAAAGGGGTCAGAGTGATTTTCGTTCGCAGTGCGAAATGGAAAAATCACTCTGGCCCCTTTTTGGGCTTTTTCATCGAAGGCAAACTATATCGAAAAGATTACGCTGCTACTAATGTATAAGCACTTATCCTTTCAAGCTCAGCATA
>CAZVDQ010000077.1:0-4654 GCA_964625435.1 uncultured Mariniplasma sp. | reverse complement strand
AACAATATCTTTCATTTTTAGTATACCATACGTCGTAAATTTATTTCTTTTATAAATAGACTGCGTATTTATAATAAAAAGAGCGTTTATTTATAATTATAGCTATATATTTGATATAATAGAACTGTAAAATTATTACAGTAGGAGGTCAATATGACTAGAAAACAACTTGTTATTGAAACAACATCAGTAAGTATATCCGTAATATTAATTATCATTGCATTCATTTTAAGTAAAACTATATCTTCTGATGCATTAATCGTTATTATTCTATTTGGTTTTTCATTTCTTATAGGCGGTTTCGCAAAAGCTAAAGAAGGTATTTTATCAACTATAAAAGATAAATCTCTTAATGTAGAGATATTGATGATCCTTGCAGCACTTGGTGCCTTTATCGTAGGTAATTATTCTGAAGGTGCTATTCTTATACTTATCTTCTCAATTAGTGGAGTTCTTGAATCTTATGCAACTTCAAAAAGTGAAAAGGCATTAACTAGTTTACTCAAACTTGCACCGCAAACAGCTCTTTTATATAAAAATGGAAAAGAAAGAGAAGTTTTAGTATCAGAAGTAAAAATCAAAGATCAAGTCATTGTCAAAGTTGGCCAGCAAGTTCCAGTTGATGGCATCATCATCAGTGGAGCTACCTCATTAAATCAAGCTGCAATTACAGGTGAATTTGTCCCGGTATATCGTAGTAAAAAAGATTTTGTGTATGCCGGTTCAATAAATATTGAATCAACTATTACTGTAGAAACAACTAAAGATCCAAGTGAATCTGTTGTTCAAAAAATAATTGACTTTGTTAAACATGCTCAAGAAGAAAAAACAGAATCTCAATCACTCATCGATCGAATTGAAAAATATTATGTTTATGTCGTCATTATCTTAGCTATCATATTTATGTTAGTTCCTCCTATGTTTGGATGGCTTACATCGTCTGAAGCTTTTTATAGAGGTATTGTTGTTCTTGTTGTAGGATCTCCATGTGCTCTAGTAGCATCTATTACTCCAGCAATGCTTTCAGCACTATCAAATGCTGCACATCATAGAATTTTAATTAAAGGCGGTAAACACTTAGAACAATTGATTGGATTAAAAGCTGTTGTATTTGATAAGACAGGTACAATTACGACTGGAATTCCTAAGGTAGTTCGAATCGAAACAATTACCGCGCTTGATAAAGAAAATGTTTTATCTATTCTTTATACT
Organism: uncultured Mariniplasma sp.; assembly: GCA_964625435.1. Taxonomy (GTDB): domain Bacteria; phylum Bacillota_I; class Bacilli_A; order Acholeplasmatales; family Acholeplasmataceae; genus Peloplasma. The sequence goes on along the minus strand of CAZVDQ010000077.1, from coordinate 3,442 downwards.
TTAGAAAAACAATCAGAACACCCATTAGCAAAATCAATTGTTGACTCAATGGATTCTAAATATTATATGGAAGATATTAAGACAACTGAAGTATCAGGTCGAGGTATGCAAGCTGAATTTGATGGTGATATTTGGCAAATAGGACGTTTTGATCATTCAATGCATGAAGAAATGCAAGAAAAGTTGGATCGTTGTACTGGTCTGGGTCATAGTATCATTGCAATTATTAAAAATAAAGAAATGGTTGGCTTTGCAGCACTTATGGATACAATTCGTGAACAAGCAAAAGAAGTGATGACTGCGCTTCGCGAATTAAACATACAAACTGTTTTACTCACTGGTGATCATAAATTTACTGCTGCTGCTATCGCAAGAGAAGCTGGTGTAGATAGCTTTGAAGCAGATTGCTTCCCCGAAGATAAAGTGAGGAAGATTAAAGAGATTCAGCAAAATGTAGGAAAAGTTATGATGATTGGTGATGGTATTAACGACGCACCAGCACTTGCTATTGCAGATATCAGTGTTGCAATGGGTACTGGAACCGATGTTTCCCTTGAAACTGCAGATATCATTTTCATGAATGATAAACTAGAAAATTTACCTCAAATCATTAATTTATCGAAAAGGATGCGCCGAATTACTTTGCAAAATGTTATATTTGCAATCAGTGTTATATCAATTCTAATGATTAGTAATGTATTTGGATTAATTAAATTACCAGCGGGTGTCGTTGCTCATGAAACTTCAACCATTCTTGTTATTTTAAATAGCTTGCGATTATTAATCAAATAAGATAAAAGACACTATGATTTATCATGGTGTTTTTTTGTTAATTATTTTTAAATTTTTAATAGACTTATACTTAAATTATGATAAAATGGTCATATAACTTTCAACATTGACAATAACTGAATAACAAAAATTACATCAGCATAAAAAGGAGATAAATTATGTCTTTTGAGCACTTTTCTACGACAGCTATTTTTATCGGTATAGCATCTATTTCAGCTTTAATCGCTTTATTGTATGCATTTGTACTTTATAAAAAGGTATCTTCAATTAAAGTTGAACACGAAAAGATAAACGAAATTGCCTCTTATATTCATCAGGGAGCCATGGCTTTCATGAAAAGGCAATATCGAATTATTATTTTCTTTGCTTTGGGTGTTGCTGCCCTTTTGTCACTAACTGAACTAATTCCTTCATTAGAAGGTGCAGAGGGTATTGGTTGGAAATCCGCAATTTCATTTCTCGTGGGAGCTTTATTTTCAGGGTTAGCTGGTTGGATAGGTATGCATACTGCAACTAAGGCAAATTCTAGAACTACTTATGCTGCACAAACGCATGGTATGTCAGGTGCATTGAGCGTTGCATTTACAGGTGGTTCTGTCTTGGGCATTACCGTTGTTGGACTTGGCTTATTCGGATTAGCAGCGCTCTTTTTTATTTTTTACTGGGTATTTGGAGGAAATAGTACAAATCCAACAGAACAATATATTGCACTAACCCATGCTGTTCACACAGTTACAGGTTATGGACTGGGTGCCTCATTGATTGCATTATTTGGTCGTGTTGGTGGTGGTATCTATACTAAAGCTGCTGATGTTGGAGCTGATTTGGTAGGAAAAGTAGAATCAGGAATTCCAGAAGACGATCCAAGAAATCCTGCAGTCATTGCAGATAATGTTGGAGACAATGTAGGTGATGTTGCTGGTATGGGTTCAGATTTGACTGAATCTTATATAGGTTCTATTATTTCAGCTTTAACGCTTGGGCTTTATGCTTTTGTAGTTTTTACGCCACATCAGGTCATTGATGGTGATGTGATTATGACAGTTCCAATATTATCGGGTATTCTAGGTTCCGTCATCTTTCCTTTAGTTGTCGCAGGATTGGGTACACTCGCTGCAGTTTTTGCTGTATGGTTTGTTCGCAGCCGTAATTGGAATAATCCTCAATTAGCTTTAAATGTAGCGACATATATTGCCGTTATCGTGATGCTTATATCTAGTCTAATTTTCAGTCAAATTATGTTTGATGGTATACGAGCTTGGGGTGTATTTGGAGCAGTTGCAACAGGATTATTTGTTGGTATAGGTATAGGATTTGTTGCTGAATATTATACTTCAGGTGACTATAAGCACGTTAAAGAAATAGCCAACCAATCATTGACAGGTCATGCTACAAATATCATCTCTGGTTTCGCAATTGGACTGATGTCAACTTTCTTAACAGTACTTATTCTTGTAGGAGGTATCACTATTTCATATTTATTTACTAATGATATGTATGGTATAGCACTTGCTGCAGTGGGTATGCTTTCAACAGCGGGCATTACTATTTCTGTTGATGCCTACGGTCCAATTGCAGATAATGCTGGTGGTATTGCTCAAATGAGTAAACTTGATGAAGGTGTAAGAAAAATTACAGATAAACTTGATTCTGTAGGCAATACAACTGCAGCCATTGGTAAGGGTTTTTGTATCGGTTCTGCAGCTTTAACTAGTATTGGTTTATTTTTCGCTTTTGAAAAATCTGCAGGTCTTTCTGAAGGCTCGGGAATTAATATATTACAACCTGGTGTACTTATAGGAATATTTATAGGAGCAATGCTTCCTTATTTGTTTTCTGCTTTAGTAATTAAATCTGTTGGTAAAGCTGCTAATAAAATGATTGATGAAGTTAGGTGGCAATACAAAAATGATCCAGGCATTTTATTAGGTACTTCATTACCTGATTACGCGAGATGTGTCGATATATCAACCAAAGCAGCGCTACATGAAATGATATTGCCAGCTTCGATTGCTGTTTTTGCTCCAATCATTGCAGGTGTTTTACTCGGTGTTGAAGGTTTAGGAGGATTACTAGTTGGTGGGTTGGTATCTGCAATCATGCTTGCAGTCTTTATGGCAAACTCAGGTGGTGCTTGGGATAATGCCAAAAAGCATATAGAAGAAGGAAATTTAGGGGGGAAAGGTTCTGAAGCTCACAAAGCTGCTGTTACTGGTGATACTGTAGGTGACCCATTCAAAGATACTGCAGGGCCATCAATGGATATTTTAATAAAGTTAATGAGTATTGTTTCTTTAATTATCGTTCCAATACTCGCAGAAATAGATCCAATTCTTAAATTCTTATTTCATTAATTAAAAAATAAAAACTCTTCCATTCCCATCAATAATGATGTTAGGTGAAAGAGTTTTTTCTATTATATAATCTTTTTGATGGTAGTTTATTATAATCTATAATAAAAAAAACGGCCTTAGCCGTTTGTGTTTGTTAGTGGCGCCCACACTAGGACTCGAACCTAGGACCCCATGATTAACAGTCATGTGCTCTAACCAACTGAGCTATGTAGGCACATCGGTTAAGCGTCACTATAAGATTTTAAAATAAGTAAGATTTGCCTGGCAACGTCCTATTTTCGCTCCTTGGAACTATC
>CAZVDQ010000076.1:0-5009 GCA_964625435.1 uncultured Mariniplasma sp. | reverse complement strand
CTTATATTCCTTAGTAATGATGGTTCCAGGAATAGGGAGGCGTTTATCCCTGGATAGTTTTGATTTTTTGCCCTTATCATCTGAATCGTCCCCTGGCCTAAGAGTTTTATTGTTAACGGGATCATACTTTTGTATAAACTCCTCAATTTTGCCCTGAGATTGGGCAGAAAGCCCACCGTGTTCGACTTCTTGGATCTTATAGGCAATCTTGCGCCATAAATAGACCTTATTGCTTGATGGCGCGGTTTCTGAGCCATATAGCTCCTTATATATGGCTTTCAGTTCCAACAATGATTTATCCTTAAGTTCCATGATTTCTGCTAGTTTTGTCTTTTCCATAATCGATCTCCTTTTCGGTTAGTACACATATAGCCATAGGTTCCGAGAGATAGCAAGTTATATCTCTAGATATATTTTAAAGAACATAAAAACATTTCAAGCGGTAGATGGGTCCGAATCCCGTTGGGGCTACCATAGTATTTTAAGCACAAGCAAATTCTCCGACTGTAACACGCTGAACCTATTCTAACCCTATAAAAATCAAGTAGTAACATAACAATATGTATACAGTTTAGTCAAGGTATGACAATAGTTAAAAATGGGTGTTTTTGATGAAAAGTGTGCCAGAAGTGTGCCAGGATTTGGTGGAGGAAAAGATTAAATACAGTCACTGCAAAATATTGTATTTGCAAAAAAAGTGATTGTAACGTATAATCGACTAAATATAGTAAACAATTCTTTCGATTTTACTAAAAAGAGTAAAAGGTTTGGAATGCATAAAGATGAAATAACAAGCTTAAAAAAGGAAATAGTCAGGCTCAAATCTGCAGTGAAAAAACAAAAATATGGATTACACTGGCTAGATATATCAGAAGCTTTTCAAGAAGACGCAGAGAATAGATTACCCACCTTAAAAGAAATTCCAGATTTAGCAGTCAAAAGTGATGATGGTCAACCCACTCATATTTTAATCGAGGGTGACAATTATCACAGCCTAACATGCTTAAATTATACACACAAAAATAAAATAGATGTAATTTATATAGATCCTCCTTATAACACAGGCTCTGATGGGTTTAGATATAAAGATAAAAGAATAATTGATAAATTCCCAGATGGGACAGAGGTGCCTAACGATCATCCATTCAGGCATAGTTACTGGCTTTCTTTTATGAAGAAGAGGATGGAATTAGCAAAGAACTTATTAACAGACGAAGGAGTTATTTTTATATCTATAGGAGAGGACGAGATTGCGCAGTTAAAATTATTGTGTAACGAGATATTTGGTGAGAAGAACTTTATAGCAAATTTTATTTGGGAAAAAACTCAACATTTTGGCCGACAAAAATTGAATTCTTATTCAAACGCCGATTACATATTAGCTTATGGAAAACAATTATTATCTTCTGGTTTAAAAGAACTACTGGTTGAAAAAATTAAAGAAGAACATGAAGACGCACCTTTATATAATGCATCGAATCGTGTAAACTCTTTGACATTCCCGAAAAACACAGTTGTTTTTAATATTCCTAATAAAGAGTATTCTTGCACCACAGATGAAAAATATAAATTGCTAGAAAAGGTTACTGTAAAAAAAGGTAAGAATTATAATGACTTAGTTTTACAATTTAAATCAAGATGGTCGCAAGCAACCGTTGATCGAGAGATCCTTAAGGGAACGACTTTTTGGGTTAAAAGTGAAAAATTTTCTATACGTGCAATCTATGGGTCTGGCAAAACATCAAAGGAATCCCCAAAACAGATTATTTTTACTAATTCTAAGAATGAGTATTGCGCACATTCAAGATTCGATTTGAAGGTAGGAACAAATGAAGAAGGTAGTAGAGAGTTAAAAAATATAATAGGCATACAAGAAGTTTTTCAATACCCGAAACCAAAATCTTTAATACAATATCTCATTTCTCTCATATATGATCGAACTAACGAGACACATAGAAAAAGGATGATTGTTTTAGATTTTTTTGCAGGATCAGGAACAACTGGGCACGCAGTTTTAGGTTTAAACGAACAGGAGAATAGTGATCTGCAGTTTATTTTATGCACGAACAATGAAAACAACATATGTTCTAAAGTTTGTTATCCTAGGATTAAAAAAGTCATCAAGGGATATAAGAGTCAAAATAACGAAAAAATAAATGGCCTGGGTAATTCTTTGAAGTATTACAAAACGGATTTTATTGGTAAACACAGTATACAAAAAGTTACAGATGAAGACAGGATTGCGTTAGCTCAGAACGCAGGCGAATTGCTAGCAATAGCAGAAGATACGCTGTATGAAGTATCTAAGAATGCGTATATTCAGTTCTTTACTAATAATGATAGATATACAGCTGTTTATTTTCGCGAAGATTTATCTAGATTTGGTGATTTTGTAAAAAAGGTGAGAGCATTAGAGAAGCCTACCACCGTATATATATTTAGTTGGGGAAGTGATGAGTTTGGGGAAGAGTTTGAAGATCTAAGAAACGTTAAGGTAAAAAGCATACCACAACCCATACTCGAGATGTATAAAAGCATTTATGAGGGGTAATATGTTTACACAGTTACTATTCCAGCAAGGAGCAATTGACGAGCTTAAAGAAGTTTTTGTTGAGCTCTGGAAAAATCCAAATAGACAGCTACCCTTAGTGTTTAAATCTCCTACTGGTAGTGGTAAAACCTTTGTCATGGCACATTTCATTAATGACTTGGCGCAGCTACCTAATTGGGATTGCAAAAAAGCTTTCATTTGGATAACCTTTAGTGATGACATAGCAATGCAAAGCAAGACAAAATTTGAAGATTATCTGGAAAATAATTTAAAATGTAGTTTGCTTACAGTAGATGATATTAGTAATGGTAGATTGAAAAAAAACGATATCCTTTTCATGAATTGGCAGAAGATAGTTTCTCGTGCTGCAGAGAGTAGAATTTTAAGACGACCAGAAGAAATTGTGATGCAAAAAGAATCAGGTAAGTATTTTGAGGATTTTATTGATCAGGCACACAGCGAAAATATAGAGATAATTTTAGTCGTTGATGAAGCGCATAAGAACAGAGGAACGCATCTAGCACAGGGAATAATAGACTATATTAACCCTAAAATTATCGTAGAGGTTTCTGCCACACCAGAAAAAGAACCCAGTGTTTCGGATGTACGCAATAATCGTGCTGGTTTTGTTGAAGTTAACCGAGAGGAAGTAGTAGATGAAGGCTTAATAAAAGATAGAATAGCTATACAGACTTATGAAGATTTGAATAAACACCGCAGTCAAAATTTAGATGAAGTGTTATTAGATCTCGGGTCTGAAAAACGCAATTTTTTGGCAAACAAATTTAAAAAACTTGGTAAAAAAGTTAACCCGTTAATGATCATACAGCTGCCTAATGATGATCGTAGGCTACAAGATAGGGGAGAGAAAACTAAAGAAGAAGTAGTTATTGAATACCTGCGTCAGAAAGGTATTCATGAGAATCAGATTGCTCTGTGGTTCGATAATCATAAAAAGAACCTTGAATTTATTAGTGATAATAACAATAGCGTTAATTATATGCTTTTTAAACAAGCTGCAGGGACTGGCTGGGATTGCCCGCGGGCTCACGTGTTAGTGATGTTTAGAGAAATAACGTCACATACTTTTTATGTCCAAACAATTGGACGAATTTTACGCATGCCAGAACCATGTAGCAAAGAAGACTACAGAGATCACCTGGATTTAAGGACAGGATATTTATATACAAATTACGAAAGAGAAGATATAGATATTCCAGATGCGTCTAATAATAACAAGCCAGCAATTAACTTCACTTATCCTAAAAAGGAATTCCAGAAAGATTGCTTAAGTTTTAAACTTCCGTCAGCTTTTATGTCTAGAGCCGATTACGGTGATTTACGAGATTCTGCGAAATTTCAGGTTAGCTTCATAAAATCAATGAATAAATACTTCGGTGTTATTGGTAGCGACAACTCAGAAGACATACAAACGAAATTAAAATCTAAAGGAATGAGTTTTAATGCTGTAGTAACAAACAAGCTGATAGTGGATGCAGAGTATGAAGATTTTGAGCGCTTGTCTTTTGATTTTGCCAAAAAAGGAGAAGATGTTAACCTAGAAATGTCTCAAAATGATGCAGAAAAACTTTTTAACTTTCTCTGCTATGAAATTTTAAAAGAGCAAACTGATGAAGATGCCAAGATTGCAAACCTAGCACGCTCATGGAGCCCCTTAAAATCTGCAATCCGAATTTGGCTTAGGGCTATTTTTAACACAGATAGTAATCGCATGTATAGAATTTTTATAAGGGATGTCCAAAAACAAGGTAGCAGTGCAATCAGACCTGCAATTACACGGTCTTTGAAGGAATATAAGCCGATTTTGACACAGATTTTAAAGGAAAAGCGCAAAAACGCACAAGAAAGAACAGACCCTACTTTTATTATTCAAAACGAATATAGTTTTACAGAAGACTACGAGGAAATCAAGCAGAAATTATGTATTTTAGACAAATGCTACATGAGAAAAGAATATGAGGGCAGACAAAACGAGTTAAGGTTTATAAAGTATCTAGAATCAAAAACGAGCAGCATAAAGTGGTGGTTTAAGAACGGTGATCATGGTCTGGAATATTTTGCAATAAGATATATGAATACAAGAGATAATAGTGAGAGGCTTTTCTACCCTGACTGGATCATACAGTTCAAAGGCGGAAAGGTGGGAATATTTGATACAAAAGGGGGCAGAACTTTAGATACAGAAGGCCGTGCTAATGCGTTAGCCAAAAAAATAAAAGAGTTAGGCAAAAAATATATAGGTGGGATAGTAAAATATCAATTTGCGGAACACGTTCTTTATTACTGCGATTCAGAGAATTATAATGATCAGACAGAATCCAAAAACAAATGGATTCCAACGGAAGCATTGTTTAAGTAAATAGTAAAATCCTCAAAATAAATAAACGACCGTTTGTTTATTGTAGGAAATCCCACCACATTTAAGCGTCGAATAATG
>CAZVDQ010000075.1:0-5094 GCA_964625435.1 uncultured Mariniplasma sp. | reverse complement strand
CTTCCGCTTTTTTGATTCCACCCGCATAGCAGGTGGTTTTATGTTACCCTTCGGCAAACATAAATAAAAAAACGCATAAAAATGCGTTTCATTTAACTCTAATTTTAATTACTTACTCGTATAAATTGTGTTTGTCATCACTGTGATTTGAGGATTACCAAAATATTCATCAAATGTACCTTCATATGAATAAGCACCTATATCACCAATTTCAACGATTTTATTACAAACTGACTGTAATAAATTATGATCGTGAGATGCAACTATAATTGCTCCTTTGTAATCTTCTAATCCATTATTGACTGATTGAATCGACTCCAAGTCTAAGTGATTGGTAGGTGAATCTATAATAAGGGTATTTCCCTGAGATAACATTAACTTAGAAAACATACATCGCATTTTTTCGCCACCCGATAAAAATTTGACTTGTTTTAGTGGTTGATCTCCACTAAAAAGCATTCTTCCAAGAAAACCTCTTATATACGATTCAACTGGATCTTTCGAGTATTGTCTTAGCCATTCAATTAAATTATCATCATTATTTTCAAAGTATGATTCATTATCACTAGGAAAATATGCCTTAGATACAGTTTGTCCCCATTTAATGGTTCCAGAATCAGGTTTCATTTCACCAGCAAGAACTTTAAGGAGTGCTGTTTTTGCTAAATCATTTTTCCCAAGAAGAGCAACTTTATCTCCTCTGTTCATATTAAAAGATATATTTTCAAATAGTTTTCTACCATCTAAAGAGACACTGATATTATCAACTTCTAAAACATCTTTTCCAAGTTGTTTTTCAATCTCAAAACCTATAAATGGATATTTTCTTGTCGATGGAATAATTTCATCAAGCTGAATTTTTTCTAAAGATTTTTTTCTTGAAGTTGCTTGAGCAGATTTAGATAAATTTGCACTAAATCGAGCAATAAAGCTCTTTAGCTCAGCAATACGTTCTTCTTTCTTCTTGTTTTTATCATTCATTAATCTTTGAACAAGTTGTGAGGATTCCATCCAAAAATCGTAATTACCAGCATACATCTTAGCTTGATAGTAATCAATATCTACCATATAAGTACAGACATTATTTAGAAAGTGACGGTCATGAGATACTGTAATTACTGTATTTTCATAGTTAATTAAAAAGTTTTCTAACCAAGAAATCGCTCCAAAATCTAAATGATTGGTTGGTTCATCTAAAAGCAGAATATCCGGATTACCAAATAATGCTTGCGCAAGTAAAACTTTGACTTTGTTTTTTGGTAGAATATCACTCATTTTTGATTGAAAATCTGTCATTGGAACACTTAACCCATTCAAGAGTTTTTCTGCAGCGTATTCGGCATCCCAACCATCAAGTTCAGCAAAAGCAACTTCCAAGTGAGCTAGTTCGAAACCTTCTTCTTCAGTGATTTGTTCTTTTTGATATAAAACTTCTTTTGCTTCCATGATTTCAAAGAGCTCTTTGTGGCCCATGATGACCGTTTGAACGACTGTATAATCATCATATTCATTTTGATTTTGATGAAGATAAGCTAGACGTTTGTTCTTTTCAATAATCACTTCACCTGAAGTCGATCTCTTTTCTCCTGAAAGTAATTTCAAGAAAGTTGATTTACCGGCGCCATTGGCACCAATAACACCATAGCAATTGCCTGGCATGAATTTTAAATTGACATCTGAAAATATTTTTTTGTCCGGAAATATTAAACTAAGATTTGATACAGTAATCATTTTTTAAAACTCCTTTGCAAATAAAAAGGCCTTGCATAAATAAGATCTATTTTGGCCGTATTTGCTATGTAATATTACACTAAACAATCATTTTTGTCAAGCATATATACAGTATATAGATGTAGATGTTTTCTATATAGGCATTATAACTATCTTTTTATAAATTTTAATATTTTTGCTATTTCATTTCTGAAAATTTTTGATACTTCACTAAATGCATTGATTTGTAATTCTTGCATCAAAAAGTGATGATTATCTTGATTTTTCATTTGATTGATTTTTTTCATCTGTAAACTTCCTTCTTTCCACATATCTTGTTTATTACCATCTTAATTTTACTCTTCTTAATTATTTTGTAAACATATATGTCTATGAATACGTTTTCTTAATACATGAATATTGAATTTAAGCTATTTTTTGTGAATTATATATTTTTCCTTCATAAATTCTAACAAAAAAGACGAATATTCGTCTTTCTTGTATTTATAGTTTAATAGTCTTATAGATACAGCTAGTTATTAATTAACAAGTTCTATTGTGTATGTATATGCTTCTAAATCAAGCACACCAAAAGTCATATTATCTTCAATTGATGTTTTATCTAATTTAGTGAACATGTAGTCTAACATTCTAAAAGAAAGGTTCTTGTCAGCTATATGATATTCATCGAGTGTTAACACGATGGATAGTTCTAAAATTCCAATATTAACTTCGACATCAAAATATAGATAAATTGCTGATCTACTCGGCATAATTTTATCAGTACCAAAGCTGATACATACAACAATTTGATTATCATCATTTAATGTAGCAAATACGTAATCAATGAAAAACCCATTATCATAGATAACATAATTTGCATCACTTGAAGCTAAATCTCCAAGTGGGTCATAAGCATCATTGATGTTTGTTCGAATTGAATCTAAGATAATATAGTTCATGAAATCTTCAATTATTGTATATTGATCATCACTGCTTGCAAATGGCAGTCCTAACAAACTAAGTTGTGCAGTTGTAAGTAAATCATCAGATGAATTATATATTAGCTCTGGAAGATCTGCATCAGTGGTGTTTACAGCAACTGATTTTATCATAACGATTGAGCCAACAATGACTATGGTAATTAATAATATAAAAAATATAAGTAATCTTTTTAATGCTTTCAATAGAAAAACCTCTTTTCTTGTTATAAAATATTTAATTCAAATATTTGACTAACTCATTATTTTAGATTGCATCTTTATTAAAACCCTTTGCGATTAGAAAAATACCAAGAGCAGCTTCATTTAATGCAAGAGGAATATTCATTGCGATATATGCAGGTGACAATGGTTCAAATCCGAATAAAACCATGTAAGCAGCTGCCATATAAATCACACTTGCAATTAATCCCCAAATAGATAGCCACTTAGGAACTAATTTGGATTTGAATAGTAGATAATAAAGAATCAGTGCGGCAATACTAAATACAGCCATGTCTAATGCAATATGACCTAAATGGTTTCTTGCTTCTAATAATAAATGTCCAATACTATTGTTGAATTCTACATTTGTAATATCTTTTGATAATGTAATCAACATTAAAAAAATAACTGCGTTAATAATAAAGATAAATCCTTCTAAGAAACGTAATCCAACATATCCTAGTGCCAAACTAGGACTCTTTTTCTTTAATACCGGATAAAGTGCTAAAGAGATCATCATAACACTTAGTGCCATAAACATGGTTACAATAGCTCCTATTTTAATAGATATAGCATTGTTTGCTATTAAAGTAAAATCTAAGTCTTGAATATAACTTTCTGTTAGTGCTAAACCTACTATTCCAAATACAATTGCTAATAAGAATCCAGCTCCCGCAAAGGTAGCCATTTTTCGATAATTATTCATTTTCTTATCTCCTTTTTATTGTGATAACATTTAACGATTAAAATTAATATTTTTGAGTTGAAAATATGTGAATCTTATATCAACACATTTGACTCAATACTTTGAGCTTTGAAGCAAACTTTTTTGCGTTGTTAATATCTTCATTATTTGGTCTGTTTTTATTCATTCCTCCAAAATATTTGAGAAAACTATTGGTATTAAATCCTTTACAACTAAATTCACCAATAACCTCGTAACCTTTTGATAGTAATATATCTCTGAGTCTTGTGTGATCTTTTTTAACTTTCTCTTCTCCTTGAATTGCACTTGTTGAAAAAATAAAGCATTTTTTATTCTCAACCGATGGTAGCTTATCAACAAAGTCTAATAATTCCTTATAATGTTTCCCACTATCAATACCCGATCCGAATCCTATTAGATTGAACTCTAAAAATTCTTCTTCATTGGTTTCCATAGGTGATTTTATACAAGCTCCTATTATATCACCTATAGCTTCTGCTACTTTTCTTGTATTATTGTGATGATATGAATGTAAAACTATTATTGATTTCATCTTATTTATTCTCTTTCTCATCTGATTCAATATAAAATATTTCATCTATAGTCTTGTCAAAAATTATAGCTAATTTAAAGCAAAGCTCTAGAGTTGGTGAGTATTGTCCTTTTTCTATAGCAACAATTGTTTGTCTTGAAACTCCAACTTTTACTGCTAAATCTTTTTGAGTGATCTCGTCATTAAGGAATCTTAATTTTCTAACATTGTTATTAATTACCAATTTTTTCATAATTAAACGCCTTTTCTATAATAGATTATAGTGAATAGTTCTGATACTATTTCTGTGATTACTCCAGCACCAATTAGTGTAATGAAGAAAACATGATTATTCATGTTTATTACTTGAGTCACTAGTGCAAGTATGAACCCTAATGAAAAGATGATTAATGAAATCTTTGTTGCTTTTAGTTCAATTAACTTATCTCTTTCATCAATAACATCCATAACTTCTGCCTCTTCACCTTGTGCAGTTTGAACAATTGCAGTACCGATTGAGAAGATAATCATAATAATAATTCTTGCAACAATTGATATCGGAATAAAGATTAAAATAACAATTGCCCAAAATCTAAAGATATCAGTTGTATCCACGTTCCCATTCAAATATCTTTGGTATACAATCAATGTGTAGATCCCTGTTATGATAATTGAGCTAAATATGTTTGTTAAACTTTTGCTTTCTTGATATGACATTTTTTTCCTCCTAATTTTACTCCAAACAATTTGTCTGGTCTTATATACATATTGTAACGCATGTTTTACTTTATGTCAAGTCTATTTTACATTAATTTAAATATTTTTGCTTTTAAGAGTGTTTTCCATATAAAAAAACGACAAATAATTTATCGTTTAGTTGTAATCGTGTCTTGTCATTACTAAGTTTATCATGTTTTTCACTAAAAATATAGCGTGTTTCA
>CAZVDQ010000074.1:0-5192 GCA_964625435.1 uncultured Mariniplasma sp. | reverse complement strand
TCAAAATCTGGTGGATGAAAATCCGTGCTGGTTCGAGCCCGGCCGCGGGGACCAATCGATATACTAATGAACCAAGTGAATCTTGGTTTTTTTTATTATAAAATGTCGAAATTGAAAGCAATTGAGCATAACTTAAGAAATTCTTAATAAATGGATAATGACTTTTAAATTTTAAATATGCTATGATAATGTATAAGTTGTAAACAGATATTGGAGTCAGTTGTAAATCACATGGGTAAATTGAGTCTTTCAACTTATGAGTAGGAGGCTATATGTCTCATTTAGATCTATTTACTGTTTTAATAATCCAATCCATTTCATGTGGAATTTTTGGCATATTTCTATACAAATTGAAGGAAAATAAGCAAAAAAAATATCCAAGTTTTGTATATATTATGCATGGCTTTTTTGGATATTCAATAGGATTATTTATTTTATCAATGAGAGATTTCCTACCCTATCCCATTTTCACATCAATTATCCTGGGTAATTTCATTTTTTTGATTGGTGTCATGTACCTTACTTATGGAATAAAGCAACTCTATGGAGTTAAAGAAAAACTCAAATTATATATTATACAATATTTGGCTGTTGCAGCAATTTTCTATTATTTAGTCGTAATTGATGATCAGGCTGCTGCAAGAATAATCTTAATGTCATTTGCTATTTCATTTTTGTTTTTTCAAACAGCAATCAAACTACATCTTATAGCTAAGAAAGATAATTCTAAATTATTAAATGGTTTAATATGTGTACTTGTTATATATGCAATCATATATTTTTCTCGATTAATTTTGACTATCATCAATTATAATAATATTATTGATTTTTTTTCATATTCAACTGATACATACTTTCAAATTGCTTCCGTGCTGATGTTATTAGTTATTTTTATTAATATTATTGTGATTATAAATCGATTACTCTCTAACGAAATCGAACTGAAACTTGCTGAAAACAGTTTGCTTATACAAGAATTAGAAGCTTTAACACAACTTGACTACTTAACGGGTCTATATAATAGAAAATCACTTGAAGAAAAGACTAAAAATCTTATCGAAACCTGTTCTGTTAATAAAAAAACCTTTCAATTTTTATTGATTGATCTGGATGGATTCAAAGAAGTTAATGATCAATTTGGACACAAATTTGGTGATCAGATATTAATAAAATTTGGAGAAATGTTACAGAGATATTCTGAGTATGTATATCGTTTTGGTGGGGATGAATTTATTATCATTTTGGAAGATAGTGATTCAACTCCTCAAAAAGTTATAGAACAATTAGTAACTGAATTTGCTGCATGTGATAATGAACAAAATTGTTTTCCTAGTTTTTCTTATGGGATTCATGAATGGCAGCATGGTGAATCATATAATGATGTGATGAGTATTGCAGATCAAATGATGTATACAGATAAACGTCATGAAAAAAAGACTATCAAATAAGTCGTAACCAACTCAATAAACCCTGAAAAGAAAGACGTTTGTCTTTTTTTCTTTGTATTTAGATATAATATGATAAAATAATTTCGAAAGCGAGTTGATATCATGAAGGACAAGAAAGTAAAATCGTTTATAATGACAACAATGAATGGTATGGTTTACGGTTTATTTGCTACATTAATTATTGGAGTAATCGTTCAACAATTTGGTAATTTAATTGGAGTTCCATTAATTGCTGATACACTATCGGGTGCACTCAAATCAATGATGGGTGTCGGTATCGGTATGGGGATTGCTTTAAGCCTTAAACTTGACGGACTAAAAATGGTTGTATCATCTGTGATGGGTGGTATCGCAACTAGTTTTAAATTAACTTTTGCAGACGGTATTTTATTAGTTCCAAATAATGATCCTGTAACAACATATTTAGTTGTCATCTTCGGTATTTTAGCACTTAGATTTATTCTAAGAAGAAGAACACCTGTTGATATTTTATTAATTCCATTGCTTGGCTCAGCGATTGCATTAGGTTTAACATTAATCTTAAGTGCACCAATTGGTTTCTTGCTTTCTGCAATTCAAAATGGTGTCGATACAGCAACAATTTTAGCACCTATTCCAATGAGTATAGTCATTGCTGTTGTGCTTGGTATTCTTCTGACCTCACCGATTTCTAGTGCAGCAATTGCGATTGCGATCTCCTTACAGGGTATTGCAGGTGGTGCAGCTGTTATTGGTACAACAACTCAAATGATTGGCTTTGCTATCCAATCTAGAAAAGATAATAATATTGGTATGGTCTTATCGATTGCTTTTGGTACGTCGATGCTGCAATTTAAAAATATTTTGAGGAAACCCATTATCTGGTTACCTACAATTATCGCCTCCGCTATTCTTGCTCCATTATTTTATATAATCTTTGGTGTTGAAACCTCAAAGGTTGGTGCTGGTATGGGTAGTTCAGCGCTTGTTGGTCAACTACAAACACTTGATTGGATGGCATATTCTGCAACCGCTTGGCTTGCTGTAGCCTTTATGCTTATTACTCCAGCTTTACTAGTTTTCTTAATTGATTTATTGTTTAGAAAGAAAGAATGGATCGTCCTTGGAGATTTATCAGTTAATAAAGATATTAATTAATATCTATTATGTATGACAAATTAATAGATAATATGATAAAATAATAGGTGAATTACATTTAATGGAAAGTGGTGGTTACATGAATAAACGCGTTTATAACAAAACCTTTGGCAAAATAGTTCGTACATTAGGCTTCGTATTAGTCTTAGTATCGTCTTTATATATTGCTACATCTTTGATTATAGAGAATGATACATTACCCTTTATAAATATTTTAACTCCATTTGCTCAAACGGCAGACGGCTTCTTATCATCTGTTCCTATATTTTCTCAATATGCTGGTATAGCACTTGTCCTTGGATTAATTTTAATTCTCTGGGCGATTAGAAAAGGTTTGATCTTAAGAATTTTGCTTACTATAATTTTACTGTTTGGCTTCATCGAAAGTTCAATTAGTGGAACATCAGCATTAGTTCCTGTGACACTTTCTTCACCAAGTTTTTTAACTGGTATCCTTGATATGTTAGAAACATTCGTTAATCAGATTACTGCGATGAGTCCTTATGTGATTCCTGGAGTTGGTGTTGCTGCACCATTCTTATTATGGATTTTATTTGCTTATAAGAAACCAGGTCGATTTTCAATATTCATGCTTCGTATGGGATCAATAGCTTTATTCTTAGCAATCCTTATGTTAGCAGTAGCAGAATTATTTGCAACAAATTTACTAGATATTGAAATCTATATGACAATCAACATGGTTCTTTACATCGTCACTTATTTATTCTTTATAGTAGGTGGGTTATTTGGAACAATTGGTGTCACAAGAAAATAATAATTAAATTAAATTTGAATAAAGAAAAAGGCCAGTGGCCTTTTTTTGTTATAGCAATGATGAGAATCCTCGAAGTAAGATTTGAATCATTCGATAAAATATATTTCTTTTTCCTAAGTTCTTTATTAAGATACTCTTTTCTTGGATTTGATTGAAGAATTGAACCATATCACTGATTGATGCACATTGTTCTAGATAAACGCTGTTTTCAAAATGAAGATAAAGACTTCTAAAATCAAGATTTGCAGTACCTATTAAGGCTCTTTTTCCATCAACAATCATCATCTTGCTATGGATAAAACCTGGTTTATACTGATAAACGAGTGCCCCAACTTCCATTAATTCTGGGACATAGGATTCAGTGACCATATAGACAATCTTTTTATCAGGTTTATATGGAATGATAATTTTAACCTTCACTCCTGATTTAGATGCGTATTTTAATGCAGTCATAAGCTCGTTATCGATGATTAGGTATGGTGAAGTAATCAAAATAGATTTTGTTGACTGCGATATTAATGATAAATAAATATTCTTATTCATTCTTTCATCATCAAGCGGTGTATCAGTAAAAGGGATTACATAGCCATTAGATTCCATAACATGTGAAACTTTATACTTTTCATAATCTAAATCTTCTTTGATTGAAAATCTCCAATTTTCTAAAAAACCAATGACTAAAGACCAAACAGCATCTCCTTCAAGTCTAATTCCTGCATCTTGCCAATGACCATATGGATGAGTAAGATTAATATACTCATCACTAATATTGATCCCACCTGTATAAGCTATTTTCCCGTCAACAACAACTATTTTTCTATGGTCTCTATAGTTCATCGAAAAATTAAGATGCATGCGCATTGGATTGAAATTAATGGTTTCAATACCATAAGATCTGAGCTTTTTTGCATACCTATAAGGTAAAAATGAGGAACCGTAATCATCGTATATGATTTTAATTTCAACGCCAGCACTGACTTTTTCCCTTAAAACTGCTAATAATTCATCCCACATTTTTCCAGGGTTAATGATGAAAAATTCTAAGAAAATATATTTTTGTGCAGATTTAAAATCTTTCATCATCGATGCAAATAGAGCCTCTCCAGAAGATAAAAAGTGTGTTTTGGTATGTTGATAGGTTGGCCAGTTTAAGTTTTCTAAATATTTTGAATCCTTACTATTTAATGGATTTGTCAACATGTGAACATAGTCATATCTATTTAAATCAATATTTGTGCGTCTTCTTAAAATCTTTTTACTGGTATTCTGTTGTCGATATACCAAATAAAATATCCCACCAAAAATTGGAAAAAGAAGAATAGGTATAATCCAACTCAATTTATAGGCAGGATTTTCTTCCTTATAAATTAAATAAATGACAATTGCCACTGATATACCATAAAAAATGATATTAAAATATCTAAATTGAGCGATATATTCAATAAATAGCAGGATTAAAACGATTTGTGCAAGTAGTAGTATCATGATTAAAAATGTTCTTGATAAAAGCATTCTAAGTAATCTTTTCATAATGCGTCCTCCAAGATAAACATAAATTCATCTTCAGTTGAATATGTTTCATCATAATGATATCCTTCAATTTGGATGGTTTTAAGTTCATCAGATGTAGTTATTGGGTTCATGATGAGATGACGTGCCATCACACCTCTCATATGTTTAATTTCCATACTGTTTATTTTAGGTTTTTGATTAATGAATTTTGCAAACTGAATATTGATCATCTTTATATTTTGATCAATCACTTTTTGATATTCACCAGATGTTACATTGTTGATGAGTTCATTAGAATAATGATTTTTAAGGTAAGATGA
>CAZVDQ010000073.1:0-5264 GCA_964625435.1 uncultured Mariniplasma sp. | reverse complement strand
GTGCGGTGCAAATTCACGATGATTATGAGAACAGTATTCCTGAACTTTTTGTGCCAAATATCTTTTCTTTTGCGACAGAGGGTAAAACATTCAGATATGGTTCTATTCGTATGCCGCTTGAGATATGGGGGCCTTGGCGGGATGAATCCAAGGATGATAAAGCATTAGGTGAGCTGTTTGGCTTGAAAGAGGTTGAAGTGGCGGTTGAGTCTATGCTTAAACCTTCAGTGATTTTGGATATTTTAGAACACTTTACGATATTTGCCACGGATAAGAAAAACAGACGCATTAAGATTATTGCTCGGTTTCAGCAATATGAAGGCGCGAACTTGATTGTTAAACGTGTTAAGGATGGAAGCGTTAAGAAAGGTCTTATTTGGCATTTCCAAGGGTCAGGTAAATCACTTCTTATGGTGTTTGCCGCGCAGAAATTGCGTCGTGCCTCAGAATTAAAAAGCCCGACGGTTTTGATAATCGTTGATCGTATTGATCTTGATACACAGATTACGTCAACCTTTAACGCCTGTGATGTACCTAATATTGTGGCGACTGAAAGCAGAGAAGAATTAGAAAGGTTGTTAACACAGGATACGAGAAAAATCCTTATAACCATGATGCATAAATTTGCTGAGGCTGACGGGGTATTAAATGAGAGGGAAAACATTATCGCTCTTGTTGACGAGGCGCACAGAACACAAGAGGGTGATCTGGGCAGGAAATTACGTGATGCGTTGCCAAACGCGTTTTTCTTTGGGCTTACCGGCACGCCAATAAACAAGAGGGACAGGAACACATTTAGAACCTTTAGCTGTGAAGAAGATTTAAGCGGATATTTATCACGGTATTCCTTTGAAGATTCATTGCGTGATAAAGCGACACTGCCGCTTCACTTTGAACCGCGTCTTTTGGATGTGCATGTGGATAAAGAACTGATTGATGCGGAGTTTGCCGCCATGACGGAAACTTTATCGGATGAACAGCGCGCGCAATTGGTGCAAAAGGCCGCGCAGATGTCAGCGTTCTTAAAGTCCCCGGAAAGAGTCAGAAAGATTGCAGAGGATATTGTTAATCATTACAGAGAAAAGGTTGAGCCGCAGGGGCTAAAAGCCCAGATCGTATGCCCAGATAGGTTCGCTTGTGATCAATATAAGCAGGAACTGGATAAAATTATCGGGCCTGAAGAAAGTGTAGTGGTTATCTCAATAAATCATTCAGACGATGATGCTTTTAAGAAAAAGTATCGCATGGATAGGGATGAACAAGAGAAGGTATTAGATCGCTTTCGTGATCCTATGGATCCGCTTAAGTTTGTTATTGTTACTTCAAAGCTATTAACCGGTTTTGACGCGCCTATTTTGCAGGCAATGTATCTGGATAAATCGATGAAGGATCATAATTTGTTACAGGCCATATGCCGGACTAATCGTGTGTATAAAGATAAAACACATGGGTTGATTATCGATTATTACGGTGTTTTTGATAATGTGGCCAAGGCTTTGGAGTTTGATGAGGCGACGGTACGCCATGTCATTACCAATATTGGCACGTTAAAGGAAAAATTAAAGCAGGCAATAGCCATGTGTCTTGAACATTTTCCAAATGTCGATAGAAGCGTTGAAGGATATGAAGGTCTTTTGCTTGCACAGGAATGTGTTAATACAAACACAAAACGAGACGCTTTTGCTAAAGATTACAGTTATTTATCGAAACTATGGGAAGCATTATCGCCGGATTCTATTTTGAATGTTTATGAAAAAGACTATTGTTGGCTGACCAAGGTTTATGAGTCGGTAAAACCGCCGTCAGGTGATACCGGTCGCCTGTTATGGCATGCTTTAGGTGCCCAGACAGTGAAGCTTATACATGAGCATATTCATGTTGAAAAGATAAGCGATGATTTAGAGAAAATTATTCTGGATGCGGATGTCGTTGAAGATTTGATGAAAACCAAAGACGATAAAAAGGCAAAGCTTATTGAAATAGAGATTGTTAATCGGCTCCGCAAAAACAAAGGTAAACCCAAATTTGAAGAACTGGGCAAACGCCTTGAGGATTTGCGGGATAAAGCGGAGCGAGGGTTGATCAACAGTGTTGATTTCTTGAAGCATTTAATTCAGTTGGCTAAGGATGTAGTCGCGGCTGAGAAGGAAGTTGAAACCGAGCATGAACGTAAGGGTGCCAAGTCAGCCCTTACTGAGTTATTTTTAGAAACACGCACAGATCAGACTCCGGCTATTGTTGAGCGTATAGTAAACGACATAGATGAGATCGTTAAAATTGTCCGTTTCCCCGGATGGCAGTCAACCGCCGCAGGGGAACGTGAAGTCAAAAAAGCCCTCCGCAAAACTCTGCTCAAATACAATCTCCACACCGACCAAGACCTCTTCGATCGGGCGTATGGGTATATAAGGGAGTATTATTGATGAATTTGCCGAAACAACATTTTGATAAGTCTAGAGAATTGTTGAAGGCAATTGATAAACAAAAAATTGCTGAATGGCTATTAATGGAGGGGTATTTCCCCGAGCAATATGTTTTGCCTCCTTCGTTTAGGGTTGCTGGTTGGCATTTACGAAGTGAGGAATTTTTAAAAGATTTAACCAATCTTCCAAGGCGGCAGCTTGCGAATATTTCTTATCCTAAATCTAAATTAACATCGCGCGTGTTTTCAATCCAACATCCTCATAATTATCATGACATAGTTTATTGGTTGATTAAAGAATGGAGTTTGGTTCTAGACTTGTTGTTTAATAAAAATATTCGTGTGTATTCATATAGCTTCCCAATACCTATAAGCACAAGTAAAAAAGGCGAATTAGGTCCATTGCGATCAGGTCGTATGATTTATGAGTGGATTGAAATGGCCGAAAAAGATATGGTTGCTGAAGCAGATAAATTTCAGTTCATTGTTCGCACTGACATTACAAACTACTATAATTCCATTTATACGCATAGTATATCGTGGGCTTTACATGGGAGAGAAGAAGCGCTAAGCGATAAAGAAAATAAATTACTTGGTAACAAAATTGATAGGCTTGTTCAGTATGCTAATGATGGGCGAACTAATGGTATCCCCGTCGGGTCAGCCCTAACTGACTTAATAGCCGAGATTATATTATCTAAAATTGATTTAAATATCTCAAATAAACTAAATAATATTGACTTTATAGCTACAAGGTTTAAGGATGATTACCGATTTCTTTGCAATACCAAGGAGGATGCAAATACCATACTGCGTGTCATTACGCGAGAGCTAAGTAAATTCAATTTGCTTATTAATGAGTCAAAGACGCATATTTTAACTCTGCCGCATGGGTTGTATCGTCAGCACGATCGAGAATATCATCCGTATTCATTAAGAAAAAAGGATAAAATACTTTTCCGTGAGTTTGAGATTACATTACTGAAAGCTATTGATATTCATCGGCAGTTTCCTGGGACTAGCTTGTTGGAGAAGTTTTTCAGTGAGCTTTTTGACCAAAATTATAACCTTAAAGTGACGTTTTCGGGTAAAGAATACTTAAGAAAAAAAGAAATATTAAAAGCTTGTAGCTTGATCATTTTAGCGAAACGGGAATCTGAAAAAGTTCTTTGTTGGTCGCTTGCTGTTATCGAAGATATATACGTCCAGTTTTATAAAGATGAAAACTTAAAGGCCTATCTCAAAAAAATCATATCTGCTGAAATGCAGAAAGCCTCATTTAAGCAGTCCGCCTTTGAGTTAAATTGGTTGATTTTCTTTTCAAGATATATAGGGCTTGGAATTACTAATCTTACAGATGAGTTGGATAAATCAGAAAAGTCGAACCCATTTATTAAGTCCATTATTGCAAGCCAGCAAAAGTTATTCAATGATACCCATGTCGATTTGTTCAGGAAGCCTAAAGATTGTAAAGATGTTAAACTTGCAGAACGTTTAGATATATTCAACAAGAATCGAGATGACAAGAACTAAATAAAATGAGACTTATTCGCACAACCCAAAAACTGCAAAAGGAACTCGGCATTAAACCGATTGATATTGCACCGGATAAAACACCGGCAGGTTCTTTTCAGGAGTGGTATGCTCATGTCTTTATACTTGACCGGGAAAAGCAGGTGATATTCGTTGAGGCTGAGACTTTATTCTCGTTCTGTGTGCCAAACCTTACCCGAAAAGATATCAGAGAGCGTTTTTCAGAGATATTCGAGAAGGGGTTGGGCAAAGCGCTTTATGTTGAGGGTGTAATCGGTGAGGCGGTATCGAAATTAATGGAAGCATGTCGCGGCGAGATTATTTTCGGTAAAACTGAAAACCGAAGGACAATCGGCGCGATGAATGAACTTGTGAAACACCATAAATATTCATTTTATTATCAGGACAGGCCCATGGATGTTCAGGATAGAGGCAATCGGTATATGCCGATGTGCGGGTTCTCGAATGGGTCTAAGGATTATCATTTTCCGATAGATGTGTTCGCGAAGATGCTCAAAGAACAATATGGTTTTGATTTTAAACCGCATAAAGAGGATGCAATAAAAAGGATATTTTCTGAGAGTTCCTTGAGCATTTAATTATTTTTGGGATTTGTTGAAGAATTAAGCAGTATTTATGAGTGTTGAGGAAGAAAGTGAAAATAAAATAAAAAAACTTCTTGACAAATGCATATGCGTATGCTAATATTTAAATGATGACAGATAGGGAGATTGTAGTAAAGATTGAGTTGTATTTGCAAAAGAATAATCTCCGGCAGTATGAGCTAGCACAGCGGTTGAGCATTCCGCCATCAACGATAAACAGATGGCTGAAAGGGAAAGCAGCAATTTCAAAGTCTTACCGCTATATGCTCGAGAAAGAAGGGATTGTTTAAAGGAATTTTTTTAATGATAAAATTAGCACATGAAAACGCAAGTGGCAAGCAGCCTGACAAAACAAGGGTATTTTTTTGCCCAAAAAATTAGCATTTGAAAATGCATTTGCAAATTAGGAGGTACTTTATGAATAAGATTAGGAATATTAATGCTGAAAAACCAAAGGAAAGAATCAATCAATTTATTATGGAGTGTATGTTTAGCAAGTATTTTGAGGAAGAACAAGAGAAAGATATTGTTGTTCAAAAAGAGGAGATTGCCACACCTGCTTAGGAGCAGGTTTGCATTGACGGGCGAATGAAACAGGCGATTGCATATTTAAGAAAATCGACAGATCTGCAGGAGACCTCTTTAGAGCAGCAGAGAGAGGATATCCTGTTGTTTGCGAAAGAGCACTCTATTGAAGTTATTGA
>CAZVDQ010000072.1:0-5352 GCA_964625435.1 uncultured Mariniplasma sp. | reverse complement strand
TAAATATGTTAAAATATTATAAATATTTAAAAAGTGGATTAAATAGAGTATAATGTATTAAGGTGAATATAAATGAATGTAAAAAATATACCTGAACATGTAGCGATTATCCTTGATGGTAATGGTAGATGGGCAAAAAAATATGGAAGACCTAGATCTTATGGGCATTATCAAGGCGGAAGAAACCTTTTTCGTATTGCAATTGCTGCAAGAAAATTAGGTATAAAAAAATTAACTGTCTATGCATTTTCTACTGAAAATTGGAAAAGACCTGAAGATGAAGTGAATTATTTAATGACAAAGCCTATTGAACTTTTCCATGAAAATCGTGAGAGATTCAAAGAAATCAATTATAAAATAACCTTTGCTGGTCGAAGAGATAGATTTTCAAAAGAACTTCTTGAAGTGATTGACATCATAGAGCAAGAAACGAAGGATTACCAAGGTTTTGAATTAACAATTGCTGCTGATTATGGATCATATGATGAATTAATTACAGCAGTAAATAAAATAGATAAACCAATCACAAAAGCGGCTATTGAATCAAATTTGATGATTAAAGAACCTGTTGATTTGTTAATAAGAACAAGTGGTGAACAAAGATTGTCAAATTTTTTATTGTGGCAAGCATCGTATGCTGAACTTTATTTTACGAAAGTACATTGGCCTGCATTTACTGAAAAAGAATTAAAAAAAGCGATTTTAAGTTACACGCATAGAAATCGTCGTTTTGGAGGACTTGCATGAAAGATCGTTTAGTAACAGGGTTGGTACTTGCTGCCATCCTCATTCCAGTAATTACATTTCCAATACTTTTTGAGGTTTTTCAGGTTGTTATGTCATTATTTGTCGTCATAGCATCAATTGAAATGATCAGAATGTATGAAACAAAAAAGAAATTTCAATTTTGGCCACGCATCGGTATTGTTCTTCTCACATTAGGAACTTTTTATAGTGTCGGTGGTGTCATGGGCAGTCTAGAACATAATCCATTAGAAGCTAATGGTGTTTTAAGTATAACAATTCCCATCTTTACTTTAATCCTTTTAAGTTTTCTAGTTCTATTCAAGGATTTTAATGGCGAAGATGTAGGTAAGGCATTAATGGTTGTTAATTATGTTGGCCTAGGTGCTGCAGCTATTGTTATTTTACGTGTATTAGGTGTACGATTTATCGTATATCTATTAATCATAACTTCATTTACTGATATTTTTGCTTATCTATTTGGTATGAAGTTTGGGAAGCATAAACTCGCTCCACATATAAGTCCTAAAAAAACATGGGAAGGTGCGATTGCAGGAACGATATTTGCAACAATCATTGCATCATCGTTTGCATTATTTTATGGAACAGTCTTTTACCCAGGAACTTGGTTGGGTGATATGTTAAACTCCTCGGGTCAAAAAACACTCCTTCAAAATTTTTCGAGTTTAGGTGAAGATTATCCTATATGGGTACAAGCATTTGTCATTGTTCCGGTCACATTTGTAGCGACTATTTTTGCTCAAATTGGAGATTTGGTAGCTTCAAGGTTAAAAAGAACATATGATATTAAAGATTTCGGAACAATCTTGCCAGGACATGGTGGACTTCTTGATCGATTTGATTCTGCATTATTTGCAGCAATGTTTTTAACTGCAGTATTCATTTTAATTTATAGGATATTCCCAGCAATAGTCATTCTATGAAAAATATATATATATTAGGTGCAGCTGGATCAATTGGACTGCAAACCTTGGAAGTTTTAAAAGAAAATAAAGAATATTATCAATTAATTGGTATTTCATTAGGCAGTAATCACGACATCAATCACCAAATTTTAAAAGAGATTGATGTAGAGATTGTATGTCTGAAAGATGATAAGTCTATATCTGATTATCAGCATGCATATCCAAAGATTAAATTTGTTTCAGGTGATGAAGGACTGATTGAAATTGTAAGTTACTCAAAACCTGGACTATGCGTCAATGCACTTTCTGGATCTGCTGGCCTAAGACCAACGGTTGCAGCAATTATGCATCAGAAAGATATTGCCTTAGCCAATAAAGAAACATTGGTTATGGCTGGTGATCTCATCAAAAAACTTGTCAAAGAATATAGGGTAAAACTCTATCCAATAGACAGTGAACATAGTGCATTATGGCAAGCTTTAAAAGGTGAAGATATTAAGGATGTTTCCAAGATTGTTATTACAGCAAGTGGAGGATCTTTTAGAGATTTATCTCGAAGAGATCTCAAAGATGTGGATATTGATCGAGCATTAAAGCATCCCAATTGGAATATGGGTGCTAAAATAACCATAGATAGCGCTACAATGATGAATAAAGGGTTAGAAGTTATTGAAGCACATCACTTATTTAATCTATCATACGACCAGATTGAAACGATTCTACATAGCGAAAGTATTGTTCACGGATTAGTTTATTTTAATGATGGAACAATCAAAGCAAGCTTAAGTTCATCTGATATGAAAATACCTATTGCATATGCTATATTTTATCCAGAAAGAAGAGCTTATCAACAAAAATTAGAACTCTCCAAATTAACATTTAAACCGATGGATTATAACCGTTTTCCATTACTGAAATTAGCTTATCAAATAGGAAGACAAGGTGGAATTATGCCCACGGTGATGAATGCTGCGAATGAAGCTGCAGTTAGATTGTTCTTAGATGGACAAATTTCATTTTTAGATATCGAATCAATTATTATGAAAACAGTTGATGCATTTACTCAGATTGAACATCCTACTTTAGATGAAATCATTGAAACAGATGTAATCATTCAACAACAAATAAGAAAAACATACGGGAAGAGGTAACACATGCTTATACTTAATTTACTCATCTTTATTATCGTCTTAGGGGCGATTATACTCATACATGAACTTGGACATTTCTTTTTTGCTAAAAGAGCGGGAATTTTGTGCCATGAATTTTCAATTGGTATGGGACCAGCAGTTTATCAAAAAAGAAAAGGCGAAACCATTTACTCCATCAGAGGTATTCCTATTGGTGGTTATGTTTCAATGGCAGGTGAAAGTGTCAATGATGCATTAATCAAAGTAGGTCAAGTTGTTGGTATAAAGGTTAATGAACAAGGACAAATTTATGAAATTGTTATGAATTCAGAATTACCAAGCGATTTTGCTGGCGTTATAAAAAACTTTGATTTATATGGTAAGGATTTTGATCCATTATTTATTGAGATTGAAGTTGAAGATGTTATAAAAAAATATCCAGTTTTAAGAGATACAACCTATCGGTTTGCTGAAAAAAAAGAAATGTGGATTACACCTTCAGAAAAGAGCTTTGAAAGCAAGACTTTATGGCAACGCTTTTTAGTTATTTTTGCTGGACCATTAATGAATTTCATCTTAGCATTTGTCTTATTTCTAATCGTTGGATTCTTTGTAGTCAAACCGAATTTAGATAGTAATACTTTAGACTTGGTTTCTGCAAATTCACCTGCGGAAACTGCAGGATTGCTTCCTGGAGATCAAATCATTGAAATCAATGGCCAAACAGTGGATAGTTGGACTGATTTGTCAACAATCATGGGTAATTTAGATACAGTAAATTTGTCAGTATCATACTTGCGTGATGGGACTGAATATACTATAAACGATATTGGTATATCCGTAGCAATTCAAATGGCAGGAATTGCAAACATTGATGAAAATCATACGGTTTACACTGATCAGCCTATTATTGGGCAAGCTTTTGGTAGAGCATCATCTGATGGTGGTTTACAAAATGGTGATTTAATTACTCAAATCAGTATTGGAACATTTGAATATGATATTACAAATTGGGACGATATAATTACATTCTTTCAAACAAATACACGTGGTGAAATCACAATTACTTATCAAAGGGACAGTGCTTCATACGATGCAACTTATGTCATGGTAAGTGATCGTGCTTTAAATAAACTAGGCTATAAACCAATGATTTTCCAACTTGGTGTAGCACCAGAAGCAAACTTTAATTTTGGATATACACTTTTATATCCTGCAAAAACATTTTATAGTAATATGATGCAAGTGTTTAATACCATTGGCCTATTATTTGATAAAACTGAAGATATTGGTATAGGAGACCTTTCTGGTCCAGTTGGCATTTACTCATTAGTCAGCAATACAGCAAGTCAAGGTATTATTGCTTTGATTGGTTTTACTGGATTCTTGAGTATTAATATTGGATTGTTGAATTTGTTACCCATTCCAGCACTTGATGGGGGAAGACTAGTATTTTTAGGTATAGAAGCTGTTACAAGAAAACCTTTGAACCGTCGATTTGAAAACAGCATCAATAACATTATGTTCTTGTTATTATTAGGACTCTTTGTCTTTGTGACTTATAATGATATCATTAGATTAATAAAGGGATAATATATCCCTTTTTTATTTCATTTTGTTTTTAAAAATGATATAATATAAGAAATAATTGATTAGGGGGATTTTCATGTGAAGCAATTCTCAATTATTCTGATTATGATCGCTTGTCTTTTAAGTGCTTTAAGTCATGTTGTTAATCTTCTTGAAATAACACTAGGTGGATTAGAAATTTTTACACCTTTTTCTATTGTCTATAGTAGATTTGGTGAGCTCACATTTATTATGGGTTTTGTTGGTCTTTATTTAACAGCACAAGATAATAAGAAGATCAAATATTTATCACTTGCTTTCGTGTTGCTTGGATTTTTCCATTTTTTAATGATCGAGTTTGGATTTATTGCAGCATTTGGCATTGTATCATTACTTATATTTGCTATCAAACTAGCATCACTTGTTGCATTTGTTTACCAATATAAAAATGCTGAGTTTGACGCATTGACAGTAAAGGCATATATATTCATCGGAATACTATCTACATACTTTATAGCTTATACATATGCAACATTTGCTCCTACTTGTATTTCTTGCTCAATACCCACTGTTTCAGAAATAATTTTACCCATTTTTTATATTATTTTTCAAATTGGCATCTATGTATTTTTTCTTGAGTTATATCGCGAGATTTTTCATTATAAAAATGAATACTATGTGAATCTATAGCTTGTGACTATATATATAGAAAGGAATACCGCAATAAATAGGTGATATATGTATTCTTTTACCATTAAATTTAACCAACAAGAAAACCCTAAAATATATATTTTAAGGAATTCTTTTTTTTATGGTCAAAAGTATTGACTTTCAGTGGTTATTATTATAGAATGATTAAGGTCGCTATTAAAACCGTGGAATTGTTCTAGTAGCCTTGACACTAATTTCTTAATTGTCTGGAAAAGTGTTGACAAGGTTATTTTATAATGTTAGAATAGTTAAGCACGTAAAGAAAAGCGAGC
>CAZVDQ010000071.1:0-5372 GCA_964625435.1 uncultured Mariniplasma sp. | reverse complement strand
CTCCCCCTTCGCTCATTCTACGCTAAAGCTACGAATGACACGTAAAGCTACGGAGGGACAAGAAGATTACGAAGGACTAGAACGCTACGGAAGGGCACGTATTAAAAAACAACAAACAGCAAAACTACTAGGCGGCATGCAATGCCGCAGCTACGGTGCGAAAAGGCATAGCGCGCGCCATCAGCATAGCTGACAAACAGGCTCGATGAATCGAGCAACTACAATTCTTACAATGGCCCAATAATCGGGCAAATACAAACTACAGCGAGCCTCTCCTGCGGGTTAAGAACACTTAAATACAACGCTTTGACGTTACGCACTCTTCACGCTATTAACGCATGTGTATCTTTAGTTACATAAATTATTAGGACAAAAGTGCTAAAATGTAAAAATGTTCTCTTTATTTATTGTGTCTATTGTCTTTATTGTGTCAGCGCTAATTCATGGTTTGGTTATAAAACTGTGTCCTAAATATAATTTTGCCATTGATGTTATCAATCCTCATTCTAAAAGTGAAAATCGCAAAAATCATAAAAGTCACAAGATTTCCACTCCCAGAGCAGGAGGACTTGGAATAGTTTTGGGTTATCTACTAGGGGCTTATTTTTTTGGGTTTGAGGTTTATTTTGTTTTGATAGCTCTTTCTGTATTTGCCATCGGTTTTTATGAAGATATAAAACATGGCGTATCTCCGAGATTAAGATTGATTTTTATAGCTTTGAGCACTTGTTTTATTTTTTTCTCAACTTCAGATGTCATGATTACGGATATTGGATTTAATTTACCTCTTTTCATCGCTATCCCTTTTACCATATTTGCCGTAACGGGCTTAACCAATTCCATAAATATGATTGACGGAGTTAATGGCCTTTCAAGCGCTATTTCAATAATTGCTTTATCATTTTTGGCGGGATTTGCTTATTTTTATAATGATACGCTTGTTTTGAATATATGTTTTGTTATGGGGGCCAGTATATTGGGTTTTTTTGTTTGGAATTTCCCAAAAGGAAGAATATTTTTGGGTGATGGCGGCGCTTATTTTAGCGGTTTTGTTATGGCTTTTATATCTATTATTCTTGTAAATAGAAATGAGGCTATTTCACCATGGTTTCCTGTAATTATTTTTGCCTATCCGATTGTTGATACATTGTTTTCAATGTATCGCAGAAAATTTATATCCAGAAAAAGTTCTTTAATGGCGGACAATCTTCATTTGCATACATTGATATTTAAAAGGGTATCAAGAAAAAATTGTAAGGTTTTGATATATATAATTCCGGGGGTTTTATTATTTGATGTGGTGGCTACATATCTTCACACTAATACAGCTGCATTGGTGCTTCTTTTTGTTTGTTTTATTTTAACCTATATTTATTTTTATGACGCTATAGTGAATTTTAACGGCAATAAATCTTTTGCCAAAAGACTTAAAAAACTAAGGAGAAAAGTTATATGAAAGGAATTATATTAGCCGGAGGCTCCGGCACCAGACTTTATCCAATTACAAAAACAATATGCAAGCAATTATTGCCGATTTATGATAAGCCGATGATTTATTATCCTTTATCGGTATTAATGCTGGCGGAAATTAAAGATATATTGATAATTTCAACTCCTCAGGACTTGCCTAAATTCAAAGAGCTATTTGGCGATGGTTCTCATATTGGGTTGAATTTTGAATATAAAGTTCAAAACGCGCCTAAGGGCATAGCGGAGGCTTTTATACTTGCCGAAGATTTTATTGGTTCAGATGACGCCTGTCTTGTTCTTGGAGATAATATTTTTTACGGACAGGGACTTAGTGATATTTTAAGAAAAGCTGTTGCCTCTATAAAAGAAAATGGCGGGGGAAATGTTTTTGGCTATTATGTAAAAGACCCTGAGCGCTATGGTGTGGTTGATTTTGATAAAGAGGGAAAGGTTTTATCCATAGAAGAGAAGCCTCAAGAGCCAAAGTCCAATTATGCCGTTACGGGACTTTATTTTTATGATAATGAAGTGATTGAAATAGCGAAAAATTTAAAGCCTTCAGCAAGAGGGGAACTTGAAATAACGGATTTAAACAAAGTGTATCTTGCAAAGAATAAATTGAGTGTTGAGCTTTTTGGGCGCGGTTTTGCTTGGCTCGATACGGGCACACACGAAAGTTTGCTTGATGCCAGCGAATTTATAGCTACGGTGGAGAAAAGACAGGGCCTTAAGGTTGCTTGTATTGAAGAGGTGGCCTATTTGTTGGGTTATATAAGCCGAGAAGAATTAATGGGACTTGCCGGAAATTATAAGAATGAGTATGGAAAATATTTAGAAGCAGTGAGCAAAGAGGAGAGAGTGGAGAGCAGTGTAATTCATTAATAACATTTGTCGATGATATATTTGTGTGGTTACTAAAATTATTGAGCGGATGTTGGGCCTGATAAATCAGGCAACTACAGTAAACGAGGCTATGCCTCATAAAGTGTCGGAAGTTGTACGAACGACCGATAGAAAATAAAAAAAGTTGTAGTTGCTCAATTTATTGAGCGGATGTTGGGCCTGATAAATCAGGCAAGTACGATGAATGATAAAATGAACGCTATAAACGTTATAAACTCTATAAACACAAGGAGCGCAATGTATGTCTTTTAAATTTAAAAAACTTAAACTTCCTGAAGTTGTATTAATTTCACCGAGAGTGTTTCCCGATGAGAGAGGTTTTTTTCTTGAGACTTATAAAAAAACCGAATTTGCCAAGGCGGGTATAAAAGAGAATTTTGTTCAGGAAAATCATTCTTGGTCAAAGAAAAATGTTTTAAGGGGCCTTCACTTTCAGAAAAGTCCGAAAGCGCAGGGGAAATTGGTTAAGTGTTTAAGAGGAAAAATTTTTGATGTCGCTGTCGATATAAGAAAAAAATCACCAACATTTTTAAAATACGTGAGTCTTGAATTGTCTCAAGATAATGGCGTCATGCTTTATATCCCAAAAGGCTTTGCTCATGGATTTCTTGTTTTAAGTAATTCCGCTGATGTTGTGTATAAATGCACAGCTGAATACTCACCCAAGCATGAAAGCGGCATTATATGGAATGACCCTCAAATTAATATTATTTGGCCCAGTTTAAGGCCATTACTATCCGATAAGGATAATGAGTTATTGCTATTAAAGGATACTAAACTATGAAAAATTCAAATATTCTGATTACCGGCGGTAGTGGTTTTATTGGTTCAAATTTTATTCATTATTTATTTGAAGAAACAAAGTTCAAGGGGAAAGTAATAAATTGCGATAAGCTTACCTATGCGGCAAGTCCTTTGAATTTGGCTGATATCAAAAAGAAATATAGCGGTAAAAAGTATTTTTTTGAGAAAACAGATATTTGCGATTATTCCAAGATTGAAAAGATTTTTAAAAAGTTTAAAATAGACACCGTTATTCATTTTGCCGCTGAAAGCCATGTTGACCGCTCCATTCATGGCCCGAAAGATTTTATTGAAACAAATATCGTGGGCACTTTTAATTTGCTGGATGTGGCAAGAAAATATTGGGGAAAACGTAAGGATGTTAAGTTTCATCACATAAGCACCGACGAGGTTTTTGGCTCTTTGGGAAAAACAGGAGCTTTTAAAGAAACAACTCCTTATGACCCCAGAAGCCCTTATTCAGCTTCCAAAGCCTCTTCCGATCATTTAGTTCGCGCTTATTTCCATACTTATGGCCTGCCTATTACAATTTCAAATTGTTCAAACAATTATGGGCCTTATCAATTTCCCGAGAAACTTCTTCCCTTGATTATTTTGAATGCTTTAGAGGGAAAACCATTGCCTATATATGGTGATGGGAAAAATGTCAGGGATTGGTTATATGTTGAGGATCATTGCTCAGCCATATGGCGGATAGTTGAGAAAGGAAAAGTAGGGGAAACCTATAATGTTGGTGGAAATTCTGAAAAGAAAAATATCGATATAGTAAAAAAAATCTGCGGAATATTAGACAAAAAATCACCCGTTAAATTAAATTCTTGTTTGGGCGACAAAATTAAAAAGTATTCAGATTTGATAATTTTTGTTAAAGACCGTATGGGTCATGATAGGCGCTATGCCATTAATTCATCCAAAATTCAAAAAGAATTGGGCTGGAAGCCAAAACATTCTTTTGAAAAAGGTTTGGAAAGCACCATTGATTGGTATATAGAAAATACATCTTGGGTTAAAAAAATAAAGACTGCCTCTTATGCCGGTTGGATTAAAAAGAATTATAAAAAGAGAAAATAATGAATAAAGACGTGATTTTAATTGTCGGCGGGGCGGGTTATATCGGCTCTCATGCCAATAAGGCGCTTAATGAAAAAGGATATAAAACGGTTGTTTTTGATAATTTGTCCAAAGGCCATAGAGGGTGTGTAAAATGGGGAAAGTTTTTTAAAGGGGATTTAGCTGATAAAAACCGACTGGAAGCGTGTTTTAAGAAATATCCTATTAAAGCGGTTATGCATTTTAGCGCTTTTGCTTATGTTGGAGAATCTGTTGAGGATCCCGCTAAATATTACATCAATAATGTTTCAAACACCTTAAATCTTCTGGAAGTTATGCGAAAGCATAATGTTAATCATTTTATATTTTCTTCAACTTGCGCCATTTATGGCGAACCTCTAAAAATACCGATAAATGAAAAGCATTCTCAATTTCCCATTAATCCTTATGGCAGAACCAAGAAAATGATAGAAGATATCCTTAAGGATTATTCCAATGCTTATGGTTTGAAGTATATTGCTTTGAGATATTTTAATGCGGCGGGCTGTGATTCTGACGGAGAAATAGGGGAATTGCATGATCCCGAGACCCATCTTATTCCGCTTGTATTGGACGCTGCGATAGGAAAAAGAAAAAATATCAAGATTTTTGGAACAGATTATAAAACACTTGATGGCACTTGCGTGCGGGATTATATTCATGTAGCGGATTTGGCTGATGCCCACATTAAAGCGCTTGAATATCTTTTTAAAAATGGTAGAAGCGATTGCTTTAATTTAGGAAATGGCAAAGGTTTTTCAGTTAAAGAAGTTATTGAAATGGCAAGAAAAATTACCGGCAGAAAAATTCGCGTCATTAAAACTAAAAGAAGAACCGGAGACCCCGCTGTTTTAATTGGAACTTCAGCCAAGGCTAAAAAAATACTTGATTGGAAGCCTAAGTTTAATCGTTTGTTCACTATAATAGAAACCGCATGGAATTGGCATAAGAGTGTTAATAGAGTCTTGGAGTCAACTGCAAAACAAAGCAATAATAAACTTTGATTCTGAGAGTCCAAGCAACGAGACCCTCCTGCGCTAAAGCTACTTCTTCACTAAAAAGTTACGAAGCACACGTACTTCTTCACTAAAAAGTTACGAAGCACA
>CAZVDQ010000070.1:0-5712 GCA_964625435.1 uncultured Mariniplasma sp. | reverse complement strand
AAGAATCTAATCCAAAGGGTTTACGAGCACAATTCTTTATTACATTATTCTCCCTGTCTCGCCAAATAAGCCCACTTATAGAAGAAAAATCTTTTTTCTTTGAAAAAACGGTTCTGACCAATTCGAGAAGAGTAAACTCGTACTCCCCAAATAAAACAAAATCTATATGGTCATTACATTTCAAAAATTCTGGCTTATAGATTTCCGGATGGGGGCCACACAGAACAATAAAAATTTGCTTTTTAGATACTATTTTTTCTATCATTTTCATATCATAATAGAAAGAAGGGATAGACGTTTCAACAACTAATATATCTAAATCCATATGCTCTATTCTTATAAGAAAATCATCCTCTGAGGTTGCCTCTGCGATAAAATCTATTAATTCTGCATCTATATCATTCTCCAGCAAAAGCGAGGTAGCGTAAGCTAAGAAAAAAGGGAAGGGTAAATAATTATTTTCACTCCTATCTTTAATGTGTGGCCAACGAGATCCTGCCCGTACGCCCCACTTTTCTTGTCTTTGCCAAGGGAAATTTGCTAGCAATACTTTTTGCTTCTTACTTGTTTTTAATGTGCTTTTCCTTTCTTTCGTAGCCATATTAAAATTATTTTTGCGTAAATTTTCTATTTCCTCATCCAGTAAATTTTCTTTTTCCAAAAAGTTTACAGTGCCAGAAAAAAGATGGTACTGCCCCGGAGAATAATCGCTACCTGCCTTTAAGCTCATGCGCCTAAAACCAATTATATGGGCATCGATATCTAAAGGTGGCTTTTGAACAAATGAAAACATCTGCTCCTTATCGTTTTGGTGCTTCAATATCAAGGATGGCAAAAGTTTGCCTCCGGCAGGGCACCTTACTCCTACCAAAGAAGCTGGGATGCAATCCAACGGAGGGCCCTGCCAATTTTGATTAGGACGTGGAAAATTTCCTTGACGAAAATCCTGAATCCAAGTTTTATAACAAGAATTCGTTAAGCACACTACCCGAAATTCATCTATGTGCAGCTGTTCTTCTATATCAACTTCGATAGTTATTGATATCTGAGAGCCACCTAGTATCTTTATCGCCCAAATCTGGCTTAAGGGCAATTCTTTAAAAACCACCTTAACCCTTAGGCTATCTTCCCTGTTATCAAGAATTTTCCATTCTGCTTTTGAAGAATC
Source organism: uncultured Mariniplasma sp. (assembly GCA_964625435.1). GTDB lineage: Bacteria > Bacillota_I > Bacilli_A > Acholeplasmatales > Acholeplasmataceae > Peloplasma. Next base: position 4,544 of record CAZVDQ010000070.1, on the reverse strand, counting down.
AGTCCATAAACCTAGTGTATTAATACCTGCATTTAAACCCATGCCGCTAGTAACTTCAAGGTTATTCCAATAGATATTTATTCCTACCGCTGAACAGGCTAATTTAATATTTTCTTTTGTAATCATAGATGTATCTGTCTCCTCATCTTAATCTTTTTCTTTTTCTTAAGAACTCTTTGGAATATTTATCCTTATTCTACCCTTAAAATATGGGTATCTTCCAGGCAGCATCTTACGAGTACTCGCCTTTTGATACTGAAGTAATCTAGCCTGATATAGATTATCGGTGTTTTCTACGATTGCCCTCATATCATCTTTTTTCGTATCATCATAAAAACAAATATCTGGTAAAGCCTTTTCCTGAGCTACAATTTCTTTTGCTTTCCCGTACCAAAATCTAAAAGGCAAAATGTCATATGCGTTAGTGTACTCATCTATAAAATCTCCTTGCGCAAAATCGGGAACTATCCACTTCTTATACTGCGAAGAAAGCATGATATTGGCCTGGCATATTTCAAAATCTATTTGCTCTAAAACTTCCATATCTATTTGCCACGCTATTAAATTCTCGTTTACTATTTTAATATGCCACACCTGGGAAATAGCTATATGTGGCCAATATCCTGTAACCCTTAACGCATTATTTTTTTTCTGGTTGATTCGCCAAAAAGCCTGATAAGAATCATACCAAACGCCTGATGAGCGCATTGAAGTATATACGCCTAATCCTGCGGTTAATTCTTTACCACTTAATGATATTTTTCCCTTGCCTTGATCAAAAGTTAATTCTAAATTATTCTCTACCAGTTTTACGCAACCAGCCTTTTTAATCTCTTTTTTCATTCTTACTTTCTTACCTAAAACTATCTTTCCTTTAAAGCAAGTGTTAATGGGGAATCCTGTCGTCATTTTTTCATTATAAGCCGTCAATGAAGAATTAATGCAGAGAACCTTATCATTTGCCTGCTTATCTCTATAGACATTCATAGTTCGTCTTTCTGGCTGGGAAAAAACACAAAACATCAATTCAGGCATACAATCTGCGCTTTTAGGCTGGAATAATATTGAAGTCACCCTGTTATCCTTCAACCGGACAGGGGCAACATTGCCTATATACTGAATGCCTGCAAGATCTCCATGTTCATAAGCGCTCTTCCATTGTTTATATCCGTTGTAGCAACAAAAAGAGACTAGCTGGTCAGATATAGGCAAAATTCCATTAAATTTTGTTTTAACTTTTATTGTTAGTCCGTCTTTCTGGCATTTTAACATATAAAGCTGGGAAATCGGCAAGCCTTCATATCTTACGCTTACAGTAAGTTTTTGATCAGATTGTTTATCTAAATGCCATTTACCCCTAGATAAATCATGCCAAATTGTTTTAAACAAGAAAGAACTACTCAATCCTTTCCCCCTAGTAATTTCTCTATTCCTGTAATACAATCTTAAAACTTTGCTATCTGTATCAGCAAAAAGCTTAACATCTTTAAATCTGATAGTACACATTTGAACCAGCTTCTGCCTTTTTACATCCTGTTGTTTTAAGAACTTCTCTTCTTCTTGTTTAAGGTAATCATCAACCATGCTTTTGTCATCAAGCAGGTGAAGGCAGGTTGAAAAAAAGGTTCTTTTCTGCTCAAAGCTCTTTTTAGGCAAGCTCAACTGCAAAACGCGACATCGTGACTGCTTGTCGCTGTTTTGAATGATACAGTTGTATTTTTTCTCATTTTTAAATACTATCGCGGGCAGATTATCCTGTTTTTTCAAGCCAAATAATCTTGCTTCAGGATCTATTAAAATCATATCCTGCCAGTTGGTGAATTCCTGCGGGAATTTATCCTGCTGCCTGCCACAGAATAGGCTTTTATACTCAGGGCTGAGAAGCAAGCCAAATTTAAGTAATTTAAGTTCTTTAGGTTTATCAGCTTCAAAACTGCCGCGCCATAAAATCTTATCCTCTTGAAGAATAAATCTGCAGGTCTGTTTTATCTTTAACTCTTCCCAATAAAAGTTTAATATTAAGAGGCCTTTTTGTTTCTTTATCTGCCACTTACATGAAGATAGGTCATACCAGACTGACTTAATAAGAAAAGAACTATGTAAACCTATCCCTTCGGTAACCTCTTTATCTTTATAGAAGAGCCTTAAGGCCTTTGCATCTACATCAGCATAGAGGCGTATATTACCTTTAAAAATGGTTCTCTTAACACGTAATCGAGCCTGTTCTTTTTGTTGTTTGATAAGGAGTTTTTTCTTATTTTCCTCTTCCTTTTCAAGGAGCTTTTGGGCTCTTTTCTGTTCCTTTTCAAGGAGCTTTTGGCACTTTTCCTGCTGTTGTTTTAAAAACTCCCCCTCCTCTTTTGCAACATAGTCATCTATAAGGCTCTCATTGTCAAGAATATGTATAGAGGCATAAAAGCAGGCCTTCTTAAGCTTAAGGGCGTTTTTAGGTAAGCTTAATTGTAAAGCTCTGCATTCTGAATGCCTATCACTATTCTGTATTATGCAGTCATAATGCTTGTTATTTTCAAAGGCTATAGCCGGTAGATTAGGTTGTTTTTTAAGGCCAAACAACCTTGCTTGCGGGTCTATTAGGACCATATCCTGCCAAGTACCGAATTCCTCAGGGAACTTATCCTGCTGACGTCCGCAGAAGAGATCTTTATATGAAGAGCCTACAAGCAGTCCAAACTTAAGCAGCTTCAAATCCTTGATCTTATCAGCTTCAAAACTGACGCGCCATAAAATCTTGTTACCTTCTAATTGAAATTGGCAAGACTGTTTTACGCTAAGATCCTTCCAGTAAAAATATAATGTAATTTTATCTTTTTGTCTTTTAAATTGCCATTGACATGAAGATAAGTCATACCACAATGATTTAATAAGGAAAGAACTATGCAGGCCTATCCCTTCGGTAACCTCTTTATCTTTATAAAATAGCCTTAAGGCCTTTGCATCTACGTCGGCATAGAGACGAATACCAGATTTTGAGATAGTCCGTTGCGCACGCAGGCGGGCTTGTTCTTTTTCTTGCTTAATAAGAAGTCTCTGTGTCTTTACTTCTTCCTTCTTTAGGAGCCTTTGCCTTTTGGCTTCCTGCTGCTTTAAGAACTTCTCTTCTTCCTGTTTAAGGTAATCATCTACCATACTTCCATCCTCAAGAAGATAAAGAGAAATTAAAAAAGAGGTTTTTTTCTGTTCAAGGCTCTTTTTAGGCAAACTCAACTGCAAGGCGCGACATTGTGACTGCTTATCGCTATTCTGAATGATACAGTTGTATTTCTTCTCATTTTTAAGTACTATAGCGGGTAGATTATCTTGTTTTTTCAAGCCGAATAATCTTGCTTCAGGATCTATTAAAATCATATCCTGCCAATTGCTGAATTCCTGCGGGAATTTATCCTGCTGTCTGCCACAGAATAGACTTTTATACTCAGGGCTGAGAAGCAAGCCAAATTTAAGTAATTTAAGTTCTTTAGGTTTATCAGCTTCAAAACTGCCGCGCCATAAAATCTTATCCTCTTGAAGAATAAATCTGCAGGTCTGTTTTATCTTTAACTCTTCCCAATAAAAGTTTAATATTAAGAGGTCTTTTTGTTTCTTTACCTGCCACTTGCATGAAGATAGGTCATACCAGACTGACTTAATAAGGAAAGAACTATGCAGGCCTATCCCTTCGGTAACCTCTTTATCTTTATAAAATAGCCTTAAGGCCTTTGCATCTACGTCGGCATAGAGACGAATACCAGATTTTGAGATAGTCCGTTGCGCACGCAGGCGGGCTTGTTCTTTTTCTTGCTTAATAAGAAGTCTCTGTGTCTTTACTTCTTCCTTCTTTAGGAGCCTTTGTCTTTTGGCTTCCTGCTGCTTTAGGAATTCCTGCCTAGCGCTTTCTATATGTGTCACGAATTTCTCATTATCGACGAACAGTTTCATGGAAATTATATTTCTATTGCTATTGCCCACATTCCATTGCACAACACGGGCTTCTTGCTCATAGCCTGTGTTAAAAATCTTGCGAACACTATTACCTGTTGATTTTTCGAAAACTATTCCTGGACATTCATCTTGCCACGATCCGCATAATCCTAAAATAGAATTATGAGTGTCATTTAAACCTAAATCATGCCAATTGGACTTAGAAAGAAAAATTGGAAAATCCCCGGATTGCTCCACACTTTCCCATTTTCTATAGTATGACCTTAAAGTTAAATCAACATTATACTGATTAATACTTTTATCATGAATTTCAACTTGCCATTGAAGGCAGTTATTTTTCACAGATATAGTCCACGTATGAGAGACATCTCCTTTATGCGATAAGCCTTGAGCGATAATTTTGCTAGGTTCCACTGTTTTTATATGCCAAAACAAGTTTATAGAGGAGAGCCAGCTATTAGTGGAGGAGTCGAAATAAGATACATATCCACCTGCTGTTTCTGTAACCAAAGATTCATGATAACCAAAAGTTATTTTCCCGTTATTAAAAATAACCCTAAACCCGCTTTTCTTTATTACAGCAATACCCTTGTCATTGCCGATGG
>CAZVDQ010000069.1:0-5840 GCA_964625435.1 uncultured Mariniplasma sp. | reverse complement strand
TTGGTACACAGAACCTCCTGTCATCCTGCAGAAAAAGGGCTTTAATAATGTCATCCTGAGGGATCGTCAGCGACCGAAGGATCTGGTGCTACAGTCCCCCAAAATCCTATCCCCGGCATCTGGCTGTGAGTATTTCATCACTAATCTAGGCAAAGAGAACCAACAACTCTCTTTAATAGGCAATGCAGGCTCAGATTCAATTTACTGGTTTATTGATGGCAAGTTTTATGGTAAAATAAAACCCACTGAAAAACTCTTTTGGCCCATGGAAAAAGGCCCACATCACATCACCTGCTCCGACCCCTTTGGCCAAAGCTCAACTGTAAGAATAATCGTGAGATGAAAAATGGAAGAAAAACTTAAATCTCTTATTGAATATATTCAATCTAACGGACGTGTTTGTCCGATGCCTATCTTTTGGACTAACCTCTGGGAAATGCTTCCTGATACTATGCGAAAAGATAGTGGTGGTTGGGATCCGCCTTTACCTTTAATTCTTGCAGCTTGGTGGGATGTATCCACAGATGACAAAAAAGAGAGACTACTGTTACACATTAAATATGCTGCTGAGCATGGTATTCTAGATAAAATCGATAAGTTCCTTAGAGCACTTACACCTGATCAATGGGCCTATGGCGATGGTACTACAGATTGGAAAACATGGAAAAATGAATAAAGAATTTTCTTGTGGTGCGATAATTTTTAGGAGAGAAGATAAGGTATCAACATACCTGATAATTTATAGCAAGCGCAACAAAATATGGGGGTTTCCAAAAGGCCACATTGAATCTGGTGAATCTGAAAAAGAAGCCGCTTGGAGAGAAATAAAAGAGGAGACAGGTATAGCTGACCTAAGGTTTGTAGAGGGCTTTAGAGAAGAAGACATGTACCAAGCGGTAAGTAACAGAGGGCCGCATAATGGGACTATGATAGAAAAGCATTCAATATATTTCTTATGTGAAACAAATACCACGGATATTACTATTGATAAAGAGGAAATCGCAGATTATAAATGGCTCGGTTTAATAGATGGGCAAAAGTTGCTTGCCTTCGATAGCTTAAAGTGTTTATTAAGAAAAGTAGAAATATTTGCGCAGGCCAAGATTCCAAAAGGTACCAAATAAGATTCCAGGGGCACAGCACTTAATTATAGATCAGGAGATTGGCGTTCTGCCTCCAACTAAAAGTATCCTGCTAGGAGTAAAGACTATAATTGTCCAAGTAGAAGAAGGATAAGCAACCTTATTGCAGCCATCACGAAACCAAGGCCTATCAGCTTAATATAGCTGTTAATGTATGGATTCATAGTTACGACTCCAATAACTATAAGATAGGCAATCCATATTAAAATGGAGTTGTTTTTTATATTTGTAAAAGTAGAAAAAGTAAATAGGCTACAGAACGTATATCTAAAGAGTAAGGAGAATTACTATGGCAAAAGAACTAATCAAGTGCCCAGAATGCGGTGCAGAGTTTGAACTTTCACTAGCAGTATCACATGACATAGAGGTAGAAGCTGCTAAGAAATACCAGAAGCAGATAAAGGAACTTGAAGAAAAAGCTCTCAAAGAAGCTGAGGTCAAAGATAGCGAACTTCAAAAGAAGCTCGAAGAAGAACAGACAAAGTTTGAAAAAAAAGAAAAAGAGATGTCTGAACAAGTAGAGATTGTTCGCAATGAAGCTGAAAGAAAAGCAAAGAAAAAGGCTGAAGAAGTAACTAAGCTAGAATTAGAAGATCTTAAGGCTCAGGTAGAAGAAAAAAACGGAAAAATCATTGCAGGGCAAAAGCAAGAGCTAGAATTGCGTAAACGCCAGAGAGAGCTGGAGGATAAGGAAAAGGATTTAGAGCTAGAGATGGTCAGAAAGATAGATGGTGAGAAAGTAAAAATCCAAGAGGAAACTCACAAGATTTTAGAAGATCAGCACCGCCTCAAAGACGCGGAAAAGAATAAACAACTTGAAGGTATGCGTAAACAAATAGATGATCTTAAGCACAAAGCAGAACAAGGTTCACAAAAAATACAAGGTGAAGTACTTGAGCTTGAGATTGAAAAAATGTTAAAAGAAGAATTTCCCTTTGATAAGATTGAACCCGTATCATCAGGGATAAAAGGTGCAGATGTAATACAAATAGTAAACACTCAAGCAGGTAAATTATGTGGAAAAATACTATGGGAAACAAAAAGAGGAAGAAACTGGAGTGATAGGTGGCTTAAGAAACTAAAAGATGATCAAAGAGACGCAAAAGCAGATATCGCGGTGATAGTCTCTGAAGTTCTTCCCACAGGATTAACTCAGTTTCGCGTAATTGAAGGAGTCTGGGTAACTTCAATAGCTTCCGCGCAAAGTTTAGCGCTAGCCCTAAGGGTTGTTTTAACTCAGGCAGCAAGAGAAAAAAAGCTACAGGCTGGGAAGGAAGAAAAAATGGAGCTTGTATATAGCTATCTTACAGGTCCGGAATTCAGAAACAGAGTAGAAGCTATCGTAGAATCCTTTGTAGGTATGAAAGAAGATTTAGATAGAGAGAAACGTGCTATTAATAAGATTTGGGAGAAAAGGGAAAAACAAATCGAGCGCGTTGTCATGAATATAGGTGGCATGCAAGGCGATATAGAAGGAGTAGCTGGAATGGTATTGCCTAAGGTGGAGATATTAGAGTTGCCTGGAGCAGAGGACAGCAACAAGCCTGATAAGAGTGGGAAAGATAATTAAAAATGAAGGGGTGCAAGATGAATATAGTAAAAAACACAGATATGGCCACAGAGGTATGGGGAAGCTTTATTAAGGCGGGGAATAACAGGCGACGCATAGCTAATTATTTTCATTTGCGGCCTACAAATAGCGGCGTTACAGTGGTAACTACCTTGAATGACTATGAAATGAGGGGAATAACTGGCATAAAAGATAGAGAGGAACTTTTAAGTATATTAGTAAAGATAGAAAAAAGCTATAGATTTTTAACTTGCCTTGATGAGAATAAGAAGAAAAAACACATGGAAGCTTTACACTTTCCGCAACGACAGAAAGCAAGTGCCCGTATATTGGAGGAAAAAATACAGGCAACTATGATTAAAACAATGTCTAATGATAAAAATTTGATAGAAAAACTTGGCACTAAAAATCCTATCCGCTTTGTTGGCTCTGAATTTATTTTTGACCAGGGAAAACACAAGGTTGATATAGTAGGATATGATAAGCAGGACATCTATTTTTTTGAGCTAAAAAAAGGCAGGACAACGGAAGTTGATCAGGTAAGTAAATATGTAAAATATTATTCTAGGAAGGATAAACTCGCTATCTTAAAGCAAATATTAGAAAATTACCCGATTAATCCAGTCAAAAAAATTAAACGCTTAATAGGCGTTATGGTTATGGAGCATGCGGAGAGCTCTAGTGGGCTAGAAAAGTGGAAGAAACTTGCAAAAAGTAATGGAATACGCATATTATTTTACAAGTCTTCATTAATGTATGAAGACATTGCATGAGCAAAAGGATTTTTTCTTTATGCATTTAACCATCCATCGCGGCACAAAAGAGATAGGCGGAAGCTGTGTTGAGCTTCAAGCAGGCAATTCCCGTATCCTCATAGATTTCGGCATGCCGCTTGTTACTGATAGTAAAGAACGGTTCGATGCTAAAAGTATAGAAGGAAAGACAACAGAAGAGCTTATCCGATTAAATATATTACCTGATATAGAAGGCCTCTACAAGCACTCAGAAAGAGCAATTGATGCTATCTTTATCTCACACTCTCACCTTGATCATTACGGGTTCTTAGATCATGTAGATCAAGATATGCCTATCTATATGAGCAGGGGAGCTAAAGAGCTCATTGATATAACCAATATATTCGTGACTAAGAAACCAACCAAGGTGAATGCTTCACTGATAAAGCATATGCGATCATTTCAAGTTGGGAATTTTAAGATTACGCCGTATCTTGTCGATCATTCAGCATTTGATGCCTTGGCCTTCCTAATTGAGGCGGAAGGTAAGAGGGTATTTTACTCAGGAGATTTTCGCGGCCACGGCAGAAAAAGCCTCCTGTTTGAGAAAATGCTAAAGGATCCTCCCAAGAACATCAATATTCTTCTTATGGAGGGCTCAATGATAGGCAGGAAAGACTGGATATATAAAGATGAGGGCTCTGTCCAAGGTCAGATTGAAAAGATACTGCAGGAGAATGAGAACATTACGTTTCTTTTCACATCTTCCCAGAATATAGACAGGCTCGTTTCAGCATACAAGGCCTGCCTAAGGACGGATTCGATATTTGTAATAGATATCTACACGGCATTTGTTCTTGATAAGCTTAGGAAGGTCTCAAAGAATATACCGCAATTTAACTGGAGGAATATAAAGGTAAAATTTATTAAATACCATGCTGACCTTCTCGTGGATGCGGGATATAAGAGTCTTCTGTATGTATACAATAAGCAGAAGATAGATATGTTTGATATAAACCGCCAGAAAAAGAAAATCCTGATGTTAGGAAGGGACAACTCTATTTTTCCAAGTATCGTAAAGAATATAGACGGCATCACTGGGACAAAACTTATATACTCCATGTGGGAAGGGTATCTGACAGAGAAATTTAAGGGCTATTGCAAGCAAAAGGGGATAGAGATAGAATCCGTCCATACCAGCGGACACGCCACAATAGAGGGCCTAAAGGCCTTTGCCAAGGCATTAAACCCTAAAACTCTGGTCCCAATACATACATTTGCTTCTGATAAATATCCGGAATTGTTTGAAAATGTAAAAATGCTGAACGACAAAGAGCCCCTGTCATTCTGAATGAGCGTAAGCGTTTGTCGTTCTGAATGAAGTGAAAAATCTCAAACTAGCTTTGTCCAAGTAGAAGAAGGGTAGAGTCATTGCGAGAAAGTAGACAAAAATTTATATCATAGTTAGGAGATTATAAATAATTAAATTAAAATACACTAAAGAGATAGGGGAAACAAAGTTCCTTTTTTATATAAAAGGGATTATTGATGGCAAGCTTAGAGCATTGTATGACAAAATTAAAAAATATAAGGATGGCATAAAAAAACACCAAAAATGTTTAGAAGAAGTAGAAAAAGAGATAGAGAATGTTAGAGAATCTCTAGAAAATGAAAAGTACGATGAATGCAAAGAATGGAAGCTAAATGAGCTTGCAAATTCTTATGAATTTGACCCAGAGGATAAGGAATTTTTGACTGAGTATGGCGACTATGCGATAGATGTCATGGAAACTGAGTGGTGCAAAGCGCGCGAAACCACGAAAAGCTTAAATGGGCAACTGGGCAACGCAAAGCTTTGGCTACATATATATAGAAACCATTTTAAAAGTGCTGAAGAGAAAATTAAAGAAATAAAAACCTTAAATATTTTCAGAGATTGTATCAAAACTCTTCATGACCGGGAATTCGTCCTATCCAATGCAATGCCATCATTAAAAGAGGTGGAATATTATGCAGATGGACTAAGAGACGGATACGTAACTATATTCACTAGAAAATCTAGCCCAAAACAAAGATAAGCAAAAAGATTTAAAATCTAAAACATTTTAAGCATAAGTAGGATAATCAAATCTACAACAGCAAGCACAAAGCCAAGACCTACTAGCTTGATGTAAGAGTTGAAGTAGGGCAACATAGTCATATTCTCCTTGATAATTAAGGTTAAAAGCAGTAAAATATGATAATAGTACCATAAATTAACTATTAAAAGAATAATACCACTAAAGTAGTAACAAGTCAAGCTAATATGATTGCTGAGAGAATAAGAGAACTGCGCAAAGCAAAAGGGTGGACCCAACAGCAACTTGCTGAAAAAACTCGTTTGTCCTTTAATGC
>CAZVDQ010000068.1:0-5904 GCA_964625435.1 uncultured Mariniplasma sp. | reverse complement strand
GTGGCTCCAGGGAGAATTGAACTCCCGACACAAGGATTTTCAGTCCTTTCATGCAACAAAGAAATCATATTTCTATATTGTAAACTCACATGCAAGATAATACTCATCAAAATCCCCTGGACCTCGACGATTCATGAATTGTTTTACTATTAGGTATCTTCCAGTTGACAACTCACCATATAACCATTCCCAGTTAATTGACATCTGGCTGTCTTGATTTTTTTCTACAATATAAGCAATCATAGCCCAAACCACTTCTTCATCAGTTATATATGATAATTCATTCCACTCATTGTCTTCATAAAGAAATATAGTATACCACGTTCCAGTCGTTCCCTCATCTTCACCATAGTAATTAAACTCAAGTAATAATCCCTTGCTAGAAATTGATTCATCAGAAATTACCATACTAGCATCAGAATAATCATTAACTTCATATTCGTTTAGTTCATAACTCATCATAGTTATTGCTGTGTTTTGGTTATTACACCCTGACAATGTGATTGAAATAAAAACAACAATAAGAAGTACTAATATTTTTTTCATAAAAATCTCCTTTATTTATTGATTTATTTAACTAATGGATTTTCAGTCGTTTCATGCAAGTAAAAATGCCGAATTAACGGTTTTGAGACCTAAAATCCAGATTAAATATGATTATTACGTTTAGATGTTTCAACTTTATTCAATTATTCTGGTATCGTTTTGAGAATTTTTATTAATAAAATAAATGATGTTTACAAGTACAATTAGTGCAATTAGAGTTAATGTAAAGGCTATACTAAATACAAAGCCCATAACATCAGCAAATGCTTCCAAACCGCTATCTGAAGGTGATGCATAATAAATTTGATTGAAGATTAGATATAGTATAAATCCCCCTACAGAAGACCAAGATAAAATGAAAGATGCTTTTATTAGATTTTTCATTATTTTCCTCCTTTGTATAAACAAATTATAACATAAAAAAACAGCAAGTAAATTTGCTGTTTATTTTTTCATTAATATTTTACAAATTACTACCCTAATATAAACATAATGGATTTTCAGTCCTTTCATGCAAATGATCGTTCTGAAAATTGTATTGTTTTATCGTCCTTGATAAAGTATATTTGTGTTCCATTATAATCGGTTCCTTCTGTATATACTATTTCTCCATCTATACTATCCTGTGCTGTATATGTTTCATAGAATCTTATAATTACTACACCGCAATCAAAATCATATTCTGAAAAATCTACCGATAAATCATAGGTTTTATTGTATTCGACTTTACTGAAGATCCATTTGCCTGGATCACATCTATAATCATCGGATAACAAATTATCACCAGCTATGTTGAGCTCATATAGGATTATTCCATTTTCAGGGTCATTTGATGTTTGACTTCCATCAATTACATAAACCACTAGATTATGACTTAGAACACCATGATATTCAGCATCATTCTGATAATCATGCCCATAACTAATAGATACTTTTATATTATCAGTTAAATCATATTTTTTATGGTCGAGACTTATTTGCACACATCCTGGCCATGTGGTACCGTCACCTATGGAAGTACCGGCATTTATTCCATCAATTGTGCTACAAGCAAGCAACACAAAAGACAAAAGAATTAAATTAAATATTATTAGATATTTTCTCATATATTATCCCCTATGTATTTGTTGATATATCATGATTATTATAGCATAAAAAAATAGCAATTAAATTTGCTATTGATCAATTTTCATTTATTAAATTGTCCTTGTGTCATAACAGGTTTGTGAATACATAAAAGTTAAAAATAAAAAAAGCCACTTAATGGCTTAACTATCAGTTAGTGGTGGCTCCAGGGAGAATTGAACTCCCGACACAAGGATTTTCAGTCGTTTCATGCATAAAAACTCTTCAAATATAGATTTCGGGATCCGGAAAACTGTGTATATGATACATCTCTGTGTAACATTTTAAGTTGCAACTTGATAACTGAAAATATCAAATCAATTAGAAGCAGAAAGTATCACTCTTAAATGAATAACCTATCAAAAATATCACAAACAGCACAACTTGAAAGTTGTGCTGTTTGTGATTCAGCTTATCAAATGATTGAATTCTACGTTAATCAGAATAATTGGTATTCAAATAGGCAATAAACTCATCTACAACAATAACCATATTTTCCATAAAGTGTAATTCATCTAGCAAGTCCACAGCATGAAGATAGGCAAGATCGATTGATGCTAGTTGAGATTCTGGTGTTCCCAATCGAACAGAATCATATACATCTGTAATCTGAATAATGTAATATGCCTGTTCCGCGTCTTTTAGATAATAAAATAAGTCCAAGCCTCCCTCAAATCCATATATATATGCCTGAGCTACTGTAGATGATGAATAGATAGAATCATGTGTTGAAGTTAAATAGCTTGCAGAAATGGGTGTCAATCCCAACAGATTTCCTTCAGGTAAAATATATTCTTCATAAATATACATAAAGGAATAATAACTATTATCTTTCACTGTTTCAATTCCTTCTAATGAAAATTCGTTACTGTAGATACTTTCAAGCACAGCAACCGAATATGCCTCTAAGACCACTTCGAAATCAGTTTGTGACCCAGCGGTATGAAGAAGCTCACTAAGAAAATGTTCAGTTAGTTCAACCATAGGAGTACCGCGATCATTAGAAATAGTACCCCACCCTATAATGGTTTGAAGCATAAATGAGGATGTAAATTCGATACTATCATATAAGTCACTATTCAAATAATTTGAACTGTATGCATCTTCAAGATCTAACCAATATTCATCAAAATCCATCTCTGCCTCTGTCCTGCTAACTTCTAGATTTATCAATTTCAAATAGGTATTGTATATGTTTGTCATATTAGTAATGCTATTGAGAGTGGCAAAAAGACATGACGCATTATAGATCCATTCCATTTGTTGAACCAAGTCAAAAATATCTAATTCAGTCTCCCATTTCGCATAAACAGACGCATTTTCAGAAATAGGAGAATTCAATAATGAGTTTGATGCAAAAGGTTCTTCAAAAGAATCATCATCCCAATACCACCCGTCAAAGATATACCCATCCTTGGTTGGATCATCAGGGATTGTTACTGATGTACTCCCACTTGTTTCAACTGAAAGAACTTCAGTTCCTCCGTTACTATCAAAGTTAATTGTAAAATTAACAGCTTGTGTACATCCTATTAATGCGAATAAAAATAGAATTGATAGAAAAAGTATCGTTTTCTTCATTTATAAATCCTCCCTTATTTTTATAGCAAAACTTTGAAAAAAAATAATACATCAGAGATTTTTATCTCAGATGCATTATTTAAATGTTACTTGGCTCTTTGGCTTTATCTTACTACGAAATACATAAATTCACAATAGTCAAACTTTCTATTATCAGTTTCAATCGTTCAATATTATTTCATTTGTGAAACCACTACCGGAGATTAATAAATTAGCATAAATGATATGATGGATTTACTTTTGCTTGTGACAATATAAAAAAAGCCACTTAAGGGCTTTACTATCAGTTAATGGTGGCTCCAGGGAGAATTGAACTCCCGACACAAGGATTTTCAGTCCAAAACTGCAAATATAATGAAAAATTATCGATTGAGTAAGTAACTTGCCATCATCATTTTTCTTCTCTTGATTAATTCGATGCTATCTTGAATCAAAAATACCGATGCTAATCCCACAAGTAAGTTAATTTCTATATCACCTTCAAAAGTTTCAATAAGACTTGTTGCAAAATTCTTTTTTGAATCCAATATATCTGTATCAAACATCGCAATTACCTTATCATTTTCAATAATATTATTATCAATTATATCATATCCGTAATCGGATTCTTGAATTGAGAGGTTAAATAGCTTTGATTTAATGGAAAATAAATATTTTTTGTAAATTATTTTGATTCTTCTTTCTTTGTTGCAATAGATAAATGCTTTTCCAAACTTATGGACTAAGTAGTATTCATAATCTTTAAACAGATAATATTTATTCCCTTTCCTTTTAACTCTATATATATTCCCATCATCAAATGATAAAAGATCAATCCTTTTTCTTTTTCTTGACAAAGCCGATGTAATGATATAATTCCCAGAAGAATTTTCTTTACAATAAAAATTTATTTCAAGTTTATCCTTGATCTCTTCAAAGAATACTTTTTTTCTATTATTAAGCATCTTGTTTATTTTTTTTCTCTTCTTCTTACAATAAGAGTACTCCAAAAAAAGATTATTTATGTCATACACATCCGTACATTTCAATACTTGTACTATCAGTTTATTAAATAGATCATCTATATCAAATTGATTTTCAGGTTTATATTTTATTGTATTGAAAAATATTTTTATTCTATAAATAAACTTATAGGTAACCATCTCAACCTCCATAAAATACAATTATTATCTGCAGATTTAGTAATTCAAGGATTCAAATAAAGAAAGGATTTTCAGTCCTTTCATGCACTAAAACTCTTCAAATACTGATTTTAGAGCTCGAAAAAATATGTATGTGATACGTCTCGAGGTAACGATACTGGTTAAAAAACGATCTTATTTATATATCAATCATCTCTTAAAATTTAATCGGAATTAATCTCAAATGTCATAACAGGTATTAACTTATATTCAAGATTATTTACCTTTTTATAGACATATTCTTTTTCATTAAATGTAAAATATAATTCATTATCAACAAGTTCTCCATCGTAATATGTCTCATAAAAACTAACAATATCTTCAAAATCTATTATATCAAAATACGTGATACGGCGATACCAAGAATCAATGTATTCAAAACACTTATTATCTGCATCCGTATTTTCACACAAATGATAATCAGTTCCTGTTTTAGGCATAATATTATTAATTTCTTCAATATCAACACCAGAGTAGAACCCACTTGCTAAGGTTCTAAATAAATTATAATTGGATCCCCGCTTAATAGCTGGATATGGAATGATATAAACATAATCATAATCATAAGATTCATTTTCTATTCGTCTTTCTACCTTAACACCATTAACTGTTGTACGCCCATAATCTATATTAAATGTATCAGGAATATATGCCACTTCATATGCTGGCCCTAGTTCTTTAGGGACATAAACCGTTTCATCATCAACTACAAACTCATCATATACCAAATAAAACAAATACCCTTCTTGTGTCATAAAGTTTATACTCTTATGAAAGTAAACACCATCATCAACTGTTAAATTCACATAATTAAAATTAGATTTGGAAGCACCTTTAGAAAGTGTTACTTCTATCATTGTTTGTTTTTCACTTTGTGGATAAACTTGTGCCAATGAAGATATATACAATACTTCTTTAACCCAATCACTCATAATGCGATAATCATTTTCTTCTTCAAAGAGAACTGCTAAAGAGTCCCAATCTTTAGACACGTAAACCTCTCCTGGAAATGAAATATCATATACTACCATCTCATCTACCATTAAACTATACTTATCTAAATAAAGATACTCTTCACCAGGTTCTATTCGATAGGGATAATCCCCCATTAAACGACATCCTGTTAGAATAATTGCAAGTAGAAAGATGCTTAATCCAATAAGTTTTTTTATATATTTCATACAATCCCCGCCTTATACATAGTATATTTATTCTATTTTAACACATTTTTATATTCAAAACTATTTCCTTTATGAAACTGCTACTGGAGATTGACAAATTAGCATAAATGATATGATGGATTCACTTTTTAAATTTGCAAAATAAAATGCTATACGTTTTTATGCAATGCATTATACTATAGTTTATTTAAAAGTTACTCTACCCTCTCGCGACACAAGGACACCCAAGTATTTCATAAAAATAAAAATCCACGCCTTCAAGACGTGGTTTTTCTCCTACGCCTACAAGG
>CAZVDQ010000067.1:5573-6352 GCA_964625435.1 uncultured Mariniplasma sp. | reverse complement strand
GATATTTTTTTTGCATCTCAATAAAAAACAATTCATACAAAGGATCACCAGAACCAATAGCCACCAAATATATTTGTTCATTCTTCAAATAAGGTTCAAGGGCTGTCATTAAGATGTCGATGCCTTTTTGTCTCGAAAAGCGATTAATAAATGAAACAATCGGTACGCCTTTTTTTAAAGGTAGATTTAAGAACTCTAATAAGCTAGATTTATTTATTGCCTTTGCAGATTCAAATGATTCCTCATCATAATTTTTAAACAAGAACTGACTTGTCTTAGGATTATATAAATCATGATCAAGTCCATTAAGGATGCCATATAAATCGTTTTGTCTTGATTTTAATGGACCATCCAAAGTGAAACTAAAAAAGCGTGTGAGAATTTCGTTCTTGTAGTTTTCACTCACCGTATTGATAATGTTTGCACGCATAATTCCACACTTTATAAAATTTACTCGGTTCATATGCATATAAGTGAAATTTTTATTGCCAAACAATTTTTCTGTTTCGACTGGATATGAACCCTGTTTTTCTAAATTATGAATAGATAGGATCGTTTTTATTTTTGCAAACTGTGGATTGATATTGCGGTATCTAACATCTAGAAAAAATGGTAAAAGTCCCGTTTGCCAATCATTTGCATGAAGAATTTCTGGATAATCTTTGGTAATCTTGATATATTCAAGAATTGCAAAGTTAAAGAAAGTGAACCGGATCGCATCATCTTCGTATCCATAAAGATTTGAGCGATAAAAAAAATCATTGTTTTTGACGAAGATA
>CAZVDQ010000067.1:0-5563 GCA_964625435.1 uncultured Mariniplasma sp. | reverse complement strand
GATATAGGTTACACCTTGATATTCCGTTTGATAGAATTCTACACTCTTGGTTATTTCACCCATGACAATACTTGAAGAACCCAATAGTTTCATATGCATATCCATTGATTGGATTGATTGATAATATGGAGTAATAATTTTTACTTGATGGTTGAGTTGATTGAGTGCTTTTGGTAGCGAAGCGGCAACATCAGCAAGGCCACCTGTTTTACTAAAGGGATATGCTTCACCGCTACAAAATAGTATTTTCATTTAATCACCTTGTTACCATTATATAGAACCGTTACCATATTTACAAGTATATTTTACTCTAAAAGAGAAGAAAATTATCTATGTGTGAATTATTACCTCACATTGACTATGTGGTGATTGTATGCTAAAATCATTTTGTTTTTACAAGCCATTTACTATTATATTTAATAGATAAAAAAAACTATAAGAGGATCGGGGTAAATTATGAAAAGAATCGTCGTTGTTGGTACTCAATGGGGTGACGAAGGAAAAGGCAAAATTACTGATTTTCTTGCACAAAATGCAGATGTAGTCGTCCGTTATCAAGGTGGTAACAATGCAGGTCATACTGTCGTTTTTGATGGGAAGAAGCACAGTCTTCATTTATTACCTTCTGGCATCTTAAATCCAAAGATCCAAAATGTGATGGCCAATGGTATGGTAATCAATCCAGAAGCTTTTGTAGAAGAAATTGATAAAATTGATAATTTCAATTTAAAAATATCTGACCGAGCACATATTGTCTTACCCTATCATTTAGAACTTGATAAGGCGTACGAGCATTTTAAAGGAAATGAAAAGATAGGAACAACTCAAAAGGGAATTGGACCAGCATATACTGACAAATCATCACGACTTGGACTAAGGGTTTCAACCTTTATTCGCCCCGAAAGATTTAGACTTAAACTATATGATCTCTTAAAAGTTAAAAATCAAGAACTAAGAAAATTAGGTGCTCCACGAATAAACTTTGATGAACTATATTTAGAATATTTAACTTACGCAAAACGAATGGCACCTTATGTATGTGATACCTCTGTTTATTTGAATGAAGCAATCGAATCAGGAAAACAAATCCTATTTGAAGGTGCACAAGGTGTTTTATTATGTTTGGATCATGGAACTTACCCTTATGTAACTTCAAGCTCTCCAACAGCCTCAAGCGTACCCTTAAACACCGGTATTGCGCCATGGTTAATAGATGGAGCGATTGGTGTGACTAAAGCCTATACAACACGTGTAGGTGCCGGACCAATGCCAAGTGAAATTCTTGGTCAATTGGCTGATCTCATCAGAAATACAGGTAATGAATTTGGGACAACTACTGGCAGACCAAGACGTATTGGTTGGCTTGATACGGTTGTTTTAAGACATACAAAACGTATTAGTGGATTAAGTTATCTTGCTGTGACATTACTTGATGTTCTTTCTGGTATTGATGAAGTTAAAATTGTTGTCTCCTATCATTTGAATGATGTAGAGATTGATTATATTCCAGCTGAAATTGAAGATTTTGAAGCTTGTGTTCCAAACTATATTTCAATGCCTGGTTGGAAAGAAGATATTACAGGAGTCAAATCATTTGATGAATTACCTATAGAAGCTAAAAATTATTTAAACAAATTAACTGAACTTGTGGGTGTCCCAATTGCAATTTTTTCAGTTGGTCCTGACCGGAATCAAACCATTCAAGTTAAAAAGATTTTCTAAGGAGCGAAAAGATGATCAAACGATATACGCGTCAAGAAATGAAAGAGTTATGGAGTGACAAACATAAATTCGATACTTTTTTACGTGTCGAGCTTGCATGTTCTTATGCATGGAATAGGTTAGGTTTGTTTCCTGATACTGTTTATCATCAATTAGAAAAAGCAACCTATCAATTAAAAGATATTGAAACGATTGAATCTGAAATAAAGCACGATGTGATTGCTTTTACTAAAGCAGTCTCTTTGTCACTTGGTGATGAAAAAAAGTGGTTTCATTACGGGTTAACATCTACTGATGTCGTTGATACTGCACAATCATTAATCTTAAAAGATGTGAACCAGATCATTAAAAAAGATTTACAAATGATGATGGGTGTCCTAAAAGATAAAGCGATGCAATATAAAGATACGCCATGTATTGGTAGAACGCATGGAATTCATGCTGAAATTACAAGTTTTGGTCTGAAATTCGCATTGTGGTATGAAGATTTTAAACGGTTAACCAAATGGTTTAATGAAGCAGCTAATGAAGTTGAGATTGCAAAATTAAGTGGAGCAGTAGGCAATTATAGTGCGAATACACCTGATCTAGAAAAAATCGCTTCTAAAGTCCTTGGTTTAAAGCATGCTAACATTGCTACTCAGACTTTGCAAAGAGACCGCCATGCTCACTATTTAAGTGTGTTAGCGCTTATTGGAGCTGAACTTGAGAAGATGGCGATTGAAATAAGACATCTATCAAGAACTGAAGTGAATGAGGTTTTAGAATATTTTGATTCAAATCAAAAAGGATCTTCAGCAATGCCTCACAAGAAAAATCCAATTAGTAGTGAAAATATATCAGGTTTATCAAGAGTCCTTAAGGGATATATGGTTTCGGCATATGAAGATGTTAGTTTGTGGCATGAAAGAGATATTTCACATTCATCAGTTGAAAGAATCATTTTACCGGATTCGACCATCTTGGTTGATTACATGTTGAACAGATTTGCTCATACGCTTGATAAACTTATTGTGAATGAGAAACAAATGTTAGAAAACATAGGGTTAACCCAAGGCATTATCTTTGCTCAATGTGTCTTAAATGAAATGATTGGTCACGGAATGGATAGAAACAAGGCTTACGATTTAATTCAAAGCCTATCTCATCAAGCACTTGATACTAAAAAATCCTTTGAAATATTATTAAGTCAAAATAAAGAGGTCATGAAGCTTTTGAACGTTGATGAGCTTCATCATGCATTCACAATTGAAAAACATATGAAATATGTTGATCAAATCTATTTGAACGTATTTGAGAAGTAACTTACAATTTAGAAAATTCACTTTTTCTTCATTGATTAACCCTGTTTTTTATGCTATAATCATAGGAGTCAATCTAGGAGGATTTCACATGGCAGATAAATATACAAAAGTAGAACCTAAAATACATCCAATAACACTTTTTGCTATTATTGGATTCTTTGTTGTTTCAATTAGTATTATTTTTATATTACAACCAAAAAATCAAGACGTCATTTATGCAGCATATGAAGTAAATGCGACATCAGATTTAACTGAAGACCATCCCTATTATCAAGTCACTTATGATGGATCATTATTTCATCGCGGATTAGATACGATTTTGAAAAAGGATGAAATTGTAGCTTTATACTTGGGCTTTCCTGAATGTCCATCATGTCAAGCGCATATCGGAGCATTTGAAAAGTATTTCCACAGTGAAGGGTTCGATGAGTATGTTTCAATAATCTATTATATTGATGCAAATGAAGACGCCAAAGGTGTAGCAAAATTAATGGAATTGTATCCTGAAATTGCAGCGACAACACCTCAATTAATCATTTTTATGAATGGTGAAGTTATAGATACGTTTGAACCAGTAAGTGGCGACGATGCAACATTAATTAATCGCAGTGTTCGTGATTATTATCAAGATGTTATAGCAACAATTAACGAAAATTAAAAAAGCACAATGTGCTTTTTTTTGATAAGGATGATATTATGATTGAATCGATTAAAAAAGAAATTAAATTAAAAATTGAAAATAGCTTAAATATTGATGCTGTTGTTGTAGAAGAACCTAAGAAGGGTCTTGCAGATCTTGCAATTCCTTTATTTGCGCAGGCAAAACAATGGAGAATTTCTCCAATGGAAGTTTTTAATAGATTTAATGAAGTGATTGCTCATGAAAAAGCAATTGATTCCATAGAATTTATTAATGGATTTTTAAACATCTATCTCAAAAGAGATCGTATAGCAAAAGATATTTTATTTTCTATTCACGAAAAGAAAAGTGATTATGGTAATCAAGTCTTAGAAATTCCTGAGACGGTTGCCATGGATTATTCATCTCCTAATATTGCCAAAAGCTTTGGTGTAGGACATTTGCGATCTACAGTGATTGGAAATGCACTTAAAAATATCTATAAAAAACTTGGGTATCAAGTGGTTGCTGTCAATCATTTAGGTGATTGGGGTACACAATTCGGTAAAATGATTGTTGCTTATGAACGTTGGGGTAATGAAGAAGATGTTAGAAAAGACCCAATCACTGAAATGCAAAAACTCTATGTTAAATTTCATGATGCAGAAAAAAAAGAACCAGAACTTGAACAAGAAGCTAGAGATGTCTTTAGAGCACTTGAGTTAGGTGATGAAAAATATACGAAACTTTGGTTATGGTTTAAAGAGGAATCACTTAGAGAATTTATGGAAATGTATGAACTTCTAGGTGTCGATTTTGATTATTATACTGGAGAATCATTTTATAATGATAAGATGGATGCTGTTGTTGAAGATTTAGAACAAAAGAATCTACTTAGAGTTGATGAAGGTGCAACCATTGTTGATTTAGGTAGTGATTTGCCACCTGCACTGATTAAAAGATCTGATGGAGCAACGCTCTATATGACAAGAGATGTCGCTGCTTTAATCTATAGACATGTTACTTATCATACAAATCACGTCTTATATATTGTAGGAAATGAACAAATACTTCACTTTAAGCAATTAAAAGCTGTCACAGATTTGATGGGTTACGATTTTAATGTTGATCATATTAATTTTGGACTTGTTTTAATCGATGGTAAGAAGATGTCAACAAGAGGTGGAAAATTCAAACGTCTTGAAGATGTCATCGACCAAGCAATTAATGAGGCTAAAGAAGCAATTACTTCAAAAAATCCTAATTTAAAGAACCAAGTCGAAGTAGCAAAAGCTGTCGGTATTGGAGCAATCATCTTTAATGATTTAAAAAACGAACGACATTTAGATATCGACTTTAATTTAGAAAATATGCTCAAGTTTGAAGGTCAAACAGGACCTTATCTCCAATATAGCAGTGTACGTATCGCTTCAATCTTAAGAGATCATGAACTTGATATCAATAATCTTGATATGTCATACTTTAGCGAAAATGATTATTTTGAGCTCATTAAGGTCTTAGGACAATTTCCTCATGTCATTCAAAAAGCCCAAGAAACGAATGCTCCTAATCTCATTGCAAGATATATTCTAGGTCTCGCACAAGGCTTTAATAGTTTTTATGGGAAACAACGTATTAATGTCGATGATATTAAGCATAAAAATGCAAACTTATTATTTATAGAATCAATTAGAACGGTCATTAATGAAGGTTTAAGAATATTAGGTATCCAATCACTAGAAGAAATGTAATGATTTTTTATAGAAATATTGCAAAAATAAATAAACCATGATATGATAATTTTGCTGTCAAAATACTTGATAGCAAATACCCCGCGTGATGAAATTGGTAGACGTGCCAGACTCAAAATCTGGTGGATGAAAATCCGTGCTGGTTCGAGCCCGGCCGCGGGGACCAA
>CAZVDQ010000066.1:0-6461 GCA_964625435.1 uncultured Mariniplasma sp. | reverse complement strand
GTGGCTCCAGGGAGAATTGAACTCCCGACACAAGGATTTTCAGTCCTTTCATGCACAAAAAAAGCCCAGCAAATTTCGCTAGGCTTATGATTATTTAAACTTGATTTTAATCAACAAATCCCCAGTGAACAAGGATATTGCTTGGATTCCAATCCACATTCCAACTAGCAGGTATGCCTGCAGCTCTAACATTGATGACAGAACATCCTGAATAATTAAATGCGCCTTCTCCCATATTGATAACATTTAATGGAATGATAATGCTAGTTAGTCCAGTTGTATAATAGAATGCTTCTAACTCAATTGTAGTAAGTGTATCAGGTAATACAATGGTAGTTAAACTAGTACACCAAGCAAATGCTGATCTACCTATTACTTCTAATTGTGATCCGTTAGCAAATACAACAGTAGTTAAATTTGAAGCAGAATCAAAGGTGCTTCTCTTAATCTCAGTAACGCCACTTGGTATTGTAATACTTACAATCTGTGTATTTTCCTGAAATGCTCTGCTATTAATACTAGTTACTAAATAAACTCCATAACTAGCAAGAATAACTAAATCAGTATTTATGTTAGTCGGTGACATTCTAATTATGGTAGCTATGTTTAATGTAGATGTTGCGTAAACAAAATCACCATCATCAATGGTTTCAATATATCCATAGAAAATTGGGATGTCATCTGGATTCCAGTTCGCATCAAAAGATACAACTGAAGTTTCAGATTCTAAATACAAAGTTAAATTTCTACAATCATTAAATGCATTCTCACCGATATAAGTAACACTGATTGGAATGACTATATCTTTCAAACCAGAACAATTATGAAATGCCGAATATCCAATGTTTTCAACTGTATCTGGAATAACAAAACTAGTCATGCCATAATCATTGGCAAATGCTTCGTTTCCGATAGATACTAATAGACTACCTAGTTCAAATTCAACAGTTGTTAAACTCGAAATATAATAAAATGCTGCATCACCTATCGAAATCACAGTATTAGGAATAAATACTGATGTAATACTTGACCAAGAAAATACATCATTATCAATTGCAACCACATGAGATCCTCCCAAAAGAGTTTTTGGAATAACTATCTCTGTTGCGCTACCAGCAAAGCTTATCAAAGTAGCCTCATCACCGATAACATTGTATGTCATCTCATTTTCTACTACTTGATAGGGTTCAATCCATTTCGCATATAAGGTAATATCATCGATTGGCATTGTATCAAATACATATAGATTGCTAAATTCAGGTTCAGTATACCAACCATTAAAGATTGCATTTGTCTTAGTTGGATCTTCTGGGCTAGAAACCGCACTTCCTTCTGCTTGAGTTATAGCATCAACAGCTGTTCCGCCACTTGAATCAAAATTGATAGTTGATGTATTTAATATCCATTTAGCATATAATGTTAAATCATTTTCAGGCATCACAGTAAGTATATATTGATTGCTTAGCTCAGGTTCTGTGAACCAACCATTAAAAGTATAACCTGCTTTTGTTGGAGGTGATATGGATTCAATAGCTGTTCCAACTGTCTGAGTGATTGGTGACACCGCTGATCCATCATTCGTATCAAATGTAATGGTAGACGATAATGCTTGCCATTTAGCATACAAAGTGATGTCATTTTTTGGAATAACAGTAAAAGTATATTCTGTATTAAATTCTGGTTCTGTATACCAACCTAAGAAAGCATATCCTTCTCTTGTAGGATTTGAAGGTTCAACAACTGCTGTGCCTTCATCTTGTGTGATACTACTAACAATAGTTCCATCATTCGAATTAAATTCGATCGTTGATTGATAATAACCCGTATAATTCCATACAACAGGTAAATTGCTAGGATTCCAATCAATATCCCAAGTGGATGGTTGTGATGGTAATGCCACATATATTGTAGCTCCTGGCTGATTTAGCATGGCTAAACTTTCAAAATATACAACTGTATTAGGTATCATAATCTTAGATAGATTATCACAATCATAAAATACATGATGCCCAATTATCTCGGTTCCTTCAGGAATAATAATCTCATGAAGTCCATCGCAATTATTAAATGCATTATTTACAATTTGTGTAATATTCGAATTTTCTTCAAATACTACCGTTTCTAAATTGATTGCATTTTCAAATGCACGAGAATGTATAATTTCTATTGTATTTGGAATAAATACTTTTGTTATTAATTGATTGTCCTTAAATGCACAACTCGCTATTACCACCACTGATTTATCATTAATGATTTTTGGAATTGCAATCTCAGTTTCAGTACTACTCGGAGATTGATTAAGAATATAAATTTCATCAAAAGTAGTATCTGCATAGATGAATTCACCATTATCATAAGTTTGTAAATAGCCAAAGATACAAGTTCCATTGAACCAAGACCAAGCCTCCCTCCAACCCGATGGTAAGATGCTCGTTCTTAGAAATGCTATTGCCCCGTCTCCAATGCCTAAAGATCTATAACCCATATACTCAACGCTTAAAGGGATTATTATACTCATTAAATTATTATTGTTTTGGAATGCAAACATTCCAATTGTTTCTAATGTCGAATTTTCTTCAAAAATAACTTCACTTAAACTAATACATTCAGCAAATGCATTTGGTCCTATAACTTTTAATGTATTTGGAATATACATTGATGTTATATTGGTTGATTGAAAAGCAGCACTTGTAATTTGAACGACTTCATCTCCATCAATAGTGCTAGGTATATGAATATCCATATTACTTGCAGTATCAGATAGACCTATTATACTTACTTCACCTAAAGTTGAAGTTGCGTAAATGAATTCTCCATTATCGATTGTCTCAATATATCCCCATACTACAGGTACATCAAATTTATTCCACTCATCAGCCCAACTTGCTGGTTTGCTAAGTAAATCTGTATATATAGTCAAAGCACAATCATGATCAAATACAAGATCTTCCATATTGACTACAGTAGTTGGCATATTTAAACTTCTTAAATTCCAATTATATTTGAAAGCATATACTCCAATAGTAGTTAGTCCTTCAGGAAGAACAATTGATTCAATGTTATAGTTTGTCACAAATGCCCATGGAGCCAACTCTGTAACTGTACTAGGAACTATATATTCTGAACCTTCTCTTTGATAAGGATAGAAATATAGTTTTGTCATATCTTTATTGAATAAAACTCCTTCATGGTTTATGAAATATAGATTATCAGAATCTACATTAACTAAACTAATCTGGAAAGAATCATTAAATGGATCTTCATCAATATATCTAAGATTTCTACCAATATTAATTACCCCTATTTGTTGATTAAGTCCAAATGCTCTGAAGCCAATTCTTTCAACAGTTTCAGGAATAGAGAAGATGTTTCCTTGTCTTTGTGCTGGATAGTTAAGTAAATTTTTCATATCTTTTGTGTATAATACATTATCTAAAACTGTAAAATATTCATTTCCCTCGGAAATATAGATATTCTCTAAATTGCCCATGGAGTAAATATTACCATCCGCTATATGTGATAAATAAGTAGGTAGATATATACTTCGACTAAATTCATTAACTGCTACCCCTCTCATGTCAAAATTTGTAACAGGTAAGCCGTTATAAAAATCAGGGATGATAATATCTAATGGTATTGAATTAATGTTTTCATAGTTATTTGCTTCATATGTACCACCATCAATTAATTCAAATACAAGATTAGTATCTTCTATCCACATTGCTTCTAAATATAAATCTTGGGTAATATGACTGTATCTATTATAGTATTCACTATCATAACTCCAGCCTAAAAAATCATACCCAGATTTTTCTGGCATTACTAAATTCAAAATTGTATCATAAGGAACATCGTACTGACTATTAATTGAATCTCCACCATTTGAATCAAAAAATATATCAAATAATTGAATAGAATACACACTGTAAACATCCATATTGCTTGTAACTTCAATGAATTTTTTGTCCCAACCGATAATATCATATCCTAATTTCATAGGAATAATCGGACCTTGGGCACTATTAAGATAATTCACAGTTTCTACATATATAAGGTCTTCATCAAAATCATAGAACCTTACAATATATGTTTTTATCTCCCATCTTGCATAAAGAATAATATCTTGATAAACTTCATCACTCGAAGTGAACTGATCATTATTTACAGAATCACCTAAATACCAACCAGTAAAATGCCAACCTTCTTTAGTGGGAACCGGTAATTGAATGGTTGATCCATATGAAACAGTACTCATAGAATTTTGTGCTGACCCACCATTGGAGTCAAAAGTAATAGAATAAGTATTAATTACATATTGTGCAGTGATTATCATATCTGAATCAATATCTACAAAAGACTGATTCCATGAACTAAATGTATATCCTTCCCTTGTGGGATTCTCTGGCGCGATAGCATCATCGCCATACATCACTATTTGCGAATCAAAAAAATATCCATTAAAATCTCGGAAACTCACTGAATAAACTGTAATGATGTCTCCAAGATTTTCTTGTGTGGAATCCGTATATTTAATGATTAATTCCCCTAAATTATTAATTGATGTTGATTCAATCTCTTTTCCTACATCCGCAGTCAAATCAGAAAGAGAAATCAGAATATTCCAAATACTGTCACTATCATATTTCCATTCTATATTTCCAAAATAAACTCTTAAAACGATTTCGTCACCAGAAATCCCTTGAGGTCCTATAACAGTCTCAAGCCACTCTTCATACGTTCCCACAAATGCACCAGCTGATAACGCTATATTATAAATGCTTTCTAACTGACTATCCAATAGGGTTTCTTCTGTTATCCATTTAGCATAGAACGTCATATCGCTTGATAAAGGTGTATCTAATAATGAATTTGCACTAAACGGTTGATTGAATGTATTGTTATCCCAATACCATCCATCAAAAACATAACCCTCTTTTGTTGGATTATCGGGTATAGTCACTGAGGTGATTCCCTCAGTTTCAATTGAAGCAACCTCAGTTCCTCCGTTACTATCAAAGTTAATTGTATAATTAAGACTTTGTGTACATGCACTTAATGCGAGCAACAATAAAATTGATAGAAAAAATATCGTTTTCTTCATTTATAAATCCTCCCATATTTTTATAGCAAAACTTTGAAAAAAATAACACATCAGAGATTTTTATCTCAGATTCATTATTTTATGTTACTTTGCTCTTTGGTACTACCTTACTACTAAATATATAAATTTACAAGTCCCTAATTTTCTACTATCAGTTTTAATCATTTCTTATTATTTCTTTTTCAAAGTAAATTACTATATGTTTTGATGCACTGTATCATGCTGAAATTTATTTGAAAATTGGGTAACCCTCTTGAGAGCAAAGGACCTCCAAGTATTCTATAAAATAAAAAAAGCCACTTAATGGCTTTACTATCAGTTAGTGGTGGCTCCAGGGAGAATTGAACTCCCGACACAAGGATTTTCAGTCCTTTGCTCTACCGACTGAGCTACAGAGCCAAATGGCGGTCCGGACGGGATTTGAACCCGCGATCTCCTGCGTGACAGGCAGGCATGTTGACCCCTACACCACCGGACCAAAAATGGTTGCGGGAGAAGGATTTGAACCTACGACCTCCGGGTTATGAGCCCGACGAGCTACCAGACTGCTCTATCCCGCGATATATAAAACTATTTAATTGGATTACTATGGCGGAGGAAGAGGGATTCGAACCCCCGCGGCTTTATGCCCTGTCGGTTTTCAAGACCGATCCCTTCAGCCAGGCTTGGGTATTCCTCCGTATTATAACATATTTTTTTAAAATTTTAGTTATTTGGTGGACCCGGTAGGACTCGAACCTACGGCCGACCGGTTATGAGCCGGTAGCTCTAACCAACTGAGCTACGGGTCCGAACTGGTAGCGGCGGGGGGAATCGAACCCTCGACCTCACGGGTATGAACCGTACACTCTAACCAGCTGAGCTACGCCGCCATATATAACTATCATTTTAAAGTTGTTACAAAGTTTGAAATCACTTCATACAAAAAGCCATATTAAAAATTATTGGTGGAGCCTAGGGGGCTCGAACCCCTGACCTCCTGCGTGCAAAGCAGGCGCTCTCCCAGACTGAGCTAAGGCCCCTAAAAATTGGTGGTACCTCGAGCCGGACTTGAACCGGCACGGACTCATCGCCCATGGGATTTTAAGTCCCACGTGTCTACCTATTTCACCATCGAGGCAAATAATATATTGGTGACCCGTGAAGGATTCGAACCTTCGACACCTTGATTAAAAGTCAAGTGCTCTACCACCTGAGCTAACGGGTCTGCAGTGGTGCCGAAAACAGGAATTGAACCCGCAACCTACTGATTACAAGTCAGTTGCTCTACCAGATTGAGCTATTTCGGCATAAGAATGGTGGGAGTTGACGGGCTCGAACCGCCGACCCTCTGCTTGTAAGGCAGATGCTCTCCCAACTG
>CAZVDQ010000065.1:0-6521 GCA_964625435.1 uncultured Mariniplasma sp. | reverse complement strand
TCATCGTTAAGTACACAAGTGGAACTGGTATTCGTATTAGATCATCAATGGCTGAAATCTATGTCATCATCTTATCAATCTTCTTTTTTAGCACATTATGTTGTAGGACTTTGGGTGTCCCTGAAAAAGATCCTAAAATTAAGAAAGAACAATCGAAATGGATTTACATTGGTTTTCACGTTATTATTTGGGGAATGTTAGGACTACATTTTATTTCATTCCTATTTAATCCAATCGTTTCACTCACAGAAAGTTTTTCTTACTTATCATTTTTTACATTAATTGGATTTGTTATCGCAGAAGTAATCATAAAAAAACGTAATTCATATATCAACTATAACATTATAGAATCTGATAGAAAGACTTTCTTTATTTCAGTATTAAAACAAATCGGCAAACTGTGGTTTATTGCACTTGGTTATGCTGTACTTGTCTTCAGCCTTTCATTAACACTTGGTGTTGATGTCATTAATGTGATTAACATTTGGATTATCATCTTGATTACATTCATTTGGGTCAGCTTACAATATCTATTTGTTTCAATCTATGAAAGAGTTGATATTGAAGAGAAAAGCATGGAAAAAGAAGAAACTCCTACTTATTTAACAAAAAAAGCGATGCTATTTGGTATGACTTTGATCATATTTGCCATTATGCAACAAGTCGTGACACTTTTTAATACATGTTTATATGTGAATAATCATTATCAGTATTATCAAGGACTCAATAATTTAGACAAGTTCTTTACGTTGTGGTGGTATGATTTTACAATAGTTGGATTACTGTTTGGATATACGATATATAGACATCTTAAAAAGATACCTTTAAAAAAGCCAACTTACTTAAAAGTCATTCTTGTAGTGATTTGGCTTCAACTCATCTATAGAGTTCTCAATTCATCAGTATCAATTTATCAGTATTGGATAACGAATACTTTTACTCTACAAATATTTGATCAATTAAGTCAAATCATGTATTTATCTGGTATTGCTGTCAATCTCTTATTGTTAGCTGGAGTAATTACTCTTTTTCCTTTCATGCATAAAAATCATTTTCCAGCACTTAAGACAATGCTCATTATCTTTATTCTACCTTTTGCATACATTATCGCGGTTGAATATTTCTATCCACTTAATGGCACACCTGAGATGATATCGATAAAAATGCATATTATACAATTAATTCAATACTCTTTAATGGGTATCATCTCATGCTTTGTATTTAATAAAATGTGCTTCGCACCGATTGATATAACAATTCCTAAATCAAATATAGTTCTAAAAAAGGAATTATTATGACACACCACTATGATTGCATCATTCACAATCAAATCCCTGATAAAGGCTATCTGAAAGGTCCCATTGTAGATTTAAGACTTATCGGATTCTTTAGTGAGCACTTAATCGATAACATTCCCTATTATTGGTATGAAATTCTTGTAGGTGGAAATAGTATCGGTAAAATATCTTTAAGACTTGGTTATAATGAAACATCTATAGTCAATGGTCAAGTGGGATATGAAATTGATGATGCACATAGAGGGCATTCATATAGTTACTATGCTTTAGAAATGATAAAAATACTTGCTATGGATCACGGATATAGATACTTAATCGTATCAACATCCGTTGATAACATGACATCACAAAAGATTATTAGAAAAGCACATGGAGTTTTAATCATAGCTGATTATATCGTTCCAAGTGATCATATCTTTCATGTCTTAGGTAAGCCAAAAATCAATGTCTATGAAATTGAGTTAGGATAAAATAAATGAAACTTGAAGTGATTAAAAGAACTGGACATCAACAAGATAATAAACCACCTTTAGTCTTTGTTCATGGAGCTGCAGGAGGTGCGTGGTATTTTGAGCATTTCCTAGATTATTTTGATGCGCGTGGATATGATTGTTATGCAGTCAGTTTAAAAGGACACGGACAAAGTGAAGGGTATGAGGATTTAGATTCATATGGTCTCATTGATTACGTATCAGATATTAAAAGTGTTATTGATACACTTGATAAAAAACCTATCTTAATCGGTCATTCGATGGGTGGAGCAATCACACAAAAATATATAGGTTTACATCAGGATGACTTGGAAGCTGCAATTCTTTTAGCTTCAGCACAAGCAGGAGGCATTGAAAAAGATTCTCCTTTAGGACTTTTTTTCAGTGATGCAAAGTCATTTCTAAGATTATTTAGAAAAGCTCATCCAGGTGAAAAGATTTCCTTAGAAAAAATCATAAATGATACGATTTTTTCTAATCGTTTTAACCATCATGAATTAAGAGAAATAAGAAAGAGATTAACTAAAGAATCGGCATTAGTTAAAAAAGATTTACTCAAACCTTTTATACCAGATGATTTTAAAATTAGGATTAAAATTGGTGTTATTGGATCAACTGGAGATCATATTGTACATGTTGAACAAACAATAAAAACGGCTGATGCTTTTGGGGTAAAGCCGGTATTTGTAGACAACGTCTGTCACTTTATGACAATCGATCCCCAGTGGGAACTTCCTGCAGCAGCAATTCTAAAGTGGATAGGTGAAAATTTCTCATAATTCATCAATTTTAAATGAAGTTTCGCCATCTCATGTAATAATTTTTACTTACTCAATGTATCTAATAAATTTTACAAATTTGGTAATATTAGTTATTACCTAGATTTAGTTGATTGCATTAATCTAAAAACAGTAAAATAGTCCAAAAAACATTAGAAATAGGGTAATCTTAATAAATATGGAAGCTTTTGAAAGGAATTTGAAATATATAAAGACTATAATTGAACTAACAACTTAAATGGGGGTAATATAATGAATCAAATTTTAGCCATTTCAAAAGATAAAGAAATATTTAGTGAACTTGATTTATTATTAGCCAAAAATAATTCAAAAGTGACTCATGTTGCAATTGAAATTTTTGATTATAATATCTATAAAATTGAGAGTTTTGATTTCATATTAATTCATTTGGAATTCACTGAAAAAATGAACAATAGTCTATTATCATTTGTGAAAAGTAAAGCGAGATGTCCAGTTTATGTCTTTTCGAAATTATCTGATGATGAATGCAAAATCCGTTATATGGAAAATGGCGCAGAAGGATGTATCGAAATTCCTTTTTCAGCGCCTTTAACAGCAGCAAGAATTAATTCAGTAATCAGATATACAAAAGAAGTAAAAAGTAGAATCCGTCAAGTTCATGAGTTTGGAAGATTAACGATTGATCTTGATAACCGGTTGATTATAAATGATTTTATTAAGAGTCACTTAACAACTGATGAATATAAGATTTTACATCTTCTAATGGAAAGTCAAGATCAAGTTGTCTCAAAAGAAAGTATTATTAACCATGTTTGGGATAATCACACATCAGCAACTGACAACGCATTAGGAATTCACATTACGCGTTTAAGAAAGAAGTTAAACTGTTGTGATGCGTTTCAAGTTATTGAAACTGTGTGGGGACTAGGCTATAGATTTAATTATTCTCTTTGTGAGAGTTTAGCTGCAAATTTACAAAATTAATTAAAAAGCATTATATAAAAACACACTATACCATAGGGGGATTTTGTGGTATATTATTTTATATAAAGATAAAATCTTTAAATATGGGGTGAAACATATGGAAAAAACTGCAATCATTTTATACTCAAAGACAGGAAATACTTTAGGGGTTGGACATCAGATCAAAGCTGTTTTAAAGTGTGATCTATTTGAGGTTAAAGCAACCTCAGATGATCCGGGTAATCCGCATCCTGAGCTGATTAAGATACCTGATGTCATACCTTATGATCGTTTAATTTTCGGTTCTCCAGTTCATGGATTTAGACTTGCAAAAATTATGGAAGCATATTTAAAGCAATGTCCTGATTTAAAAGGAAAAAAAGTTGATTTCTTTGTGACTCATTTCTTTTGGTTTGCTTGGATGGGTGGAAACCAAGCACTAAAGCAAATGAAAAGAATTGTCAAATCAAAGAATGGCGACATAGGTTCGATGATTTCAGTTAACTGGAAATCAAGAAAAAGAGATGCTATTATTGAGGAGTTACTAGACAACTACAAATGAGAAGATTATATAAAGTTTTAATTATTATTTTAATTGTTATTGTACTCATTGGTGTTTCAGGTGCATATTTCATTAACAAAGTGAATCAATCCTTAACGGAATTACAAAATACATCAATATGTGGAATTAGTCCATGGTTATATGATGATGGAATTTATGAAGGAACTTACAAAGTATTTCCAATTGAAGTTATCGTTAATGTTCATATAGTTGATCATGAGATCACAAAAATTGATTTAGTTAAACACGTCAATGGTCAAGGTAGTGATGCTGAAGTCATCATAGATGATATCATCAATTCTCAAAGCATTGATGTTGATTTCATCTCAGGAGCAACTTATAGTTCTTATGTTATCTTATTAGCTGTCGAAGACGCAATACCGAGTAATGTATGTCTAGAATAGGTATTCTCATCTTAAAGAGCATCAATTATTACTTTTTTCTTAATTTTGTGTTATGCTATATTTATAATATAATGCCAATAATGAAACTTATGAGGTAAAGAATGAAAAACACGAAAACACAAAGATTCATTCAAATCTTAATGTATATGCTTTTAGATGTTACTGCTATAACTGTAACTTACCTAATGGCTATTTTTATGTTTAGTGTTATTGACATTACCTTCGACTATAATTTACTTGTTATCTGTTTACCTATTGTTTTAGCTTTTAAGTTAATATTCTTCCATTTTGCTGGATTATATAGAATGTTGGTTAATCATGTTGGTTTTGAAGATGTCATTAAGATTGTGATTGTATCCGTATTATCAAATGTGGTCATCGTTATCTTTATTGCTCTTTCAGGCATCATGTTCATGTATAAATCAGCGTTTATTTTTATTACTCCTGTTGAAATCGGATTATTAGCTTTACCAAGACTCTCTAATAGAATCATAACCTATATTAAAACAAATATGGATTGGAGTAAGGCATTAGGCAGAAGAACACTCATTGTTGGTGCGGGATCTGCTGGTGAAATGGTCGTTAAAGAAGTTTATAGAAATAAAGATTTAAACAATATACCTGTTGCATTTCTTGATGATGATGAAAATAAGATTGGAAATAGACTATCAGGAATTAAGATTGTAGGACCTATCTCTGAAATTCAAACATTCATAGATGAGCTCAATATTGAAGAAGTAATCATAGCAATCTCAGAAATCTCTCAACAGAAATTAAGAGATCTCAGCGAATTTGTGACTCAAAAGAGTATCAGAATTAAAAAATTAATTAGTATGACTGATGTTTCAGAGGGTGAAAAAACAAAGATTATCGATGTTAAAATCGAAGATTTACTCAATAGAGAAGAAATTAGATTAGAAGATGAACATATTAAAGGCTTTATTCAAGGAGAAACTGTATTAATCACAGGTGGTGGAGGATCCATTGGTAGTGAATTATGTAGACAGATTTCTGAATTAGAACCCAAACAAATTGTCATTTTCGATATTTATGAAAATAATGCTTATGAAATTCAACAAGAACTCTTAAGAAAATTTAGTAAGAGAAATGTAGCATTTGATTTAGTTGTTAGAATAGGTAGTGTCTATAACTTAAAAAGACTTGAAGATATCTATAAAGAATTCAAGCCTACACTCGTTTTTCATGCAGCAGCGTATAAACATGTGCCTTTAATGGAAGACAGCGCTGTGGAGGCTGTTAGAACCAATGTAATAGGAACTCATAACGCAGCAAGTCTTGCTAAGAAGTATAAAGTGAAAAAATTCGTTTTAGTCAGTAGTGATAAAGCAGTTAGATCAACAAACATCATGGGTGCGACTAAGCGTTATGCTGAACTTATCGTTCAAGAACAACAAAACCATGACAGCAAAACAAGTTTTGCTGCAGTTAGATTTGGTAATGTCTTAGGTAGTAATGGTAGTGTCATTCCATTATTCAAGAAACAAATTGAAGATGGTGGTCCAGTGACAGTGACTCATGAAGATATCACAAGATATTTCATGACGATACCCGAAGCTGTAGGTTTAATTTTACAAAGTGGAGTTTATGCAGAAGGTGGAGAAGTCTTTATTCTAGATATGGGTGAACCCGTTAGAATTTATGAATTAGCTGAAAAGATGATTAGTTTAACTGGTCTTAGACCTCATGAAGATATTAAGATTGAAATTACGGGATTACGACCTGGTGAAAAATTGTTTGAAGAATTGTTGGTAGATCATCAGCATGGTGAACAAAATAAGACTCCAAATGAAAAGATTTATATCGAGAAGCAAAGAGAAGTAGAAAGTAATGATTTAGAGTTGAAGAAAGTTCTTGATACATTAGAAGGTATGAATAATTTAGAGATTAAAGAATTTGTAGGAAGTATTATTGATACATATAAAAGAAATGGGGACTAAAAAGTCTCTTTTTTTTTATTTGCTTGTTTACACACTGCCCCACCATTTACAACTGTCGGTCCTGATGCATCCTGTGTACGTGGC
>CAZVDQ010000064.1:0-6543 GCA_964625435.1 uncultured Mariniplasma sp. | reverse complement strand
ATTTTCTTTAAACTGTCAAACCCTCAATCCACAACTTTCTATTATATCTCCGAAACAAGCGTTTTCTCGCTAATTAAGAAAAGCATATCCCAGATGCTGCCTTTTGCGAAAGAAACAAGAACGATTTATCGCACCAAACCTAAAAAACAAGAGTTCGCCTTTGAACAGCTCATCCCCCAAATGAATGTAGAAAGCCCCTTAGTCTATATACGCTTTACAGATAACGTAGACCTGGAAAAAGCAAAGGGTTATATCGTAATTACCCCGGATATTCCATTTCATTTAGAAAAAAACTACCATAGCTTAAAGTTATATGCTGATTTTAAACCAGGCACCACCTATGAAATACAGATACTAAAAGGCATGCCTTCAAAAGAAGGCGATCTCCTAAAAACACCCTACAGCGAGAAAGTAACTGCCCCTGACTACGAATCTGAGGTTAAATTCAAGGTACCGGGTATGTATATGTCATTAAAAGGCGCAAAAACAATACCTGTTGAAGTCATGAATGTAGACAAGATAGAGGTAGAGATACATAAGGTATATGAGAATAACATAGTCTATCTTCTTAATAATAGGGGCTCATCCTACATACCTAGCGATTTAGGCCTTGATGTATATGAGAAGGATATAGAAACGAATGCGGAGAAAAACACAGCAAAAGACGTCCTTATTGATCTAGACGATATATTAAACGAGGATTCAAAAGGACTTTTTTTCATAAAAGTAAATAAGCCGGATGCTTATTATCGGGATATAGGCACAAAGCTTGTGCTAACTACTGATATAGGCATCATAGCAAAAAAATCGACCACCGGGCTTTTGGTATGGCTTAATTCCCTTTATACAACCAATCCCATACCTTTTACAAAGGTAAGTGTCTACACAAAGACAAATCAGCAGATATTAGAAGGCACAACAAACGAAGACGGCATTATCCATTTTAAAGATGTGAGCTGGCAAGGCGACAGAACGCCATATGTCATTACAGCCTCAAATGATTATGACCTCTCTTTTATAGAATTGGAGAAATGTGACATATCAGAGACCGCCTTTGATATATCAGGCAGGCCTTATTTAAGCTCTGGTTATGAGGCCTTCATATATACAGACAAAGGGGTTTACAGGCCAGGTGAGAGAGCGCACCTGAAAGCAATCGTACGCGGAATGGGCTTTGAAGTACCGGAGAGCTTTCCCATAAATATAGAAGTCAAAAGGCCTGATGGCCAGGAATACGATAAGCTGACTGCAATGCTTTCTAAATTTGGTGCTATAGAAGCGGATATAGTCATAGATGAAGCTGCGCTTACAGGGATATATACAGTCAGTCTTTTCCTTCCGGGTGATGACAAGCCAATAGGCACAGCAAAGTTTAATGTCGAAGAATTTATGCCGAACAGGCTGAAGGTTAAGATCGATATCGCTGACAAGAGGTTTTTAACTAAAGATAAGATACCTGTTATTGTTTCAGCAGAACAGCTCTTTGGCGCTCCGGCTGAAAACCGTGATGTTGAGCTAAGCTGCGATTTGAAATTAGCTCAATTTGCACCAAAAGGTTTTAATGACTACATCTTCACTGATCAGGAAAAAACCTTTACCACACAGACTCTCCGCCTTTGCCAAGACAAGACTGATCAAGAAGGCAGAGCAGAGTTTTTAATACAGATCCCAGAGCAGCTACTTCCGCCATCAGCAATAGACTGTCTGATTCAGGCAACAGTAAAGGAATTAGGCGGAAGAGCAGTCACAGCTTATGCAAAGTGCGTGATAGACCCCTATCAATATTATATCGGCATAAGAAGGGCCGCAGAGGGCTATGCATCAGTTGGTAAGCCGATAAAATTTGATTATGTGACAATCTCACCTGACGGCAAAAAAATAGAGGACTCAGAACTAAAAGTAGAGGTCAGCAAGATACAATACAACAGTGTTCTTAAAAAAGACAGCTCAGGAAATTACAGGTATAATTCTGAGAAATATGAAGACCTTATTTTTGAAGATACAATAACTCCTGCTAATTCATCAGGCACTTATAAATATACCCCTAAATCATACGGTGATTATATATTGCGCATAAGCTCAAGTGAAGAAAGCTCCCATGTATCAGGGGTTAAGTTCTACTGCTCAGGATATGGATATACTCCATGGGCAATGGAAAAACCAGATAGAGCTGAGCTCTCATTTGATAAAAAGTCATACAGCACAGGAGAGACTGCAAGGCTTTTAGTAAAATCACCATTCAAAGGAGAGGCCCTTATAACCATATCAAAGGGCGCTATATTATCTACTAAGAGAATAACGCTTACAAGCACAACACAGGAGATACCCGTTGAGATAAGTAGTGATCTTTCGCCAAACGCATACTGCTCAGTTACAATTATAAAGCCTCTTGAAGCTTCCCAGGAATGGGTCTGTCATAGAGCGTATGGGATCATCCCTATCATGATTGATAATTCTGATGGCTTGCTTAGTGTCTCTATTAATACAAAAGATGAGGTAGAGCCAAATGACATCCTTTCACTGGACATAGAGATAAAAGACTCAAAAGGCGCAGGGTGCGAAACGGAAATCTCCATCGCACTAGTCGATGAAGGCATATTGCAGCTTACAAACTTCAAAACCCCTGATCCTTATGATTTTTTCTACGGTAAACGAGCAAGCTCCATAATAAGCTATGATCTATATTCACTGCTTTTGCCTGAATATGAGCAAGAAAGAATAGGCTCAGACTCAACGCCATCATCTGACCTAAAGAAGGAGCCTGCGTTTAATCCTAAAAAACACCTAAACCCAATAAGCGCAAAGAGGGTAAAGCCGGTCGCGTTATGGAAGGGCTCTGTCTTAACTGATGCAGAAGGCAAGGCAAAGGTAGAATTTAAAATACCTAAATTCAATGGCAGCTTAAGAGCCATGGTTGTTGCCGCAACAGATAAGAAATTTGGAGATGCCCAATCTGATATTAAGGTAACAGAACCGCTTATGATAAGGCCGACTCTGCCAAGATTTTTATCCACTGGAGATAAATGCTCATTAAGCATATCTGTATTTAACAATACAGGGGAAACAGGAGATCTCTCTGTATCAGTGAATGAGGCATCTGAGCCTAATGCCAGCTTTACGAAGACAGAGTATCTAGTAAATAAAAAAGAGGCTAACTTAGCATTTCTATATACTGCGCCCACAGAGCCCAAAAGAATAGAGATAAATATCTCCGCTTCTTTATCAGATAAATATACCACTTCGCGCACAATAGAACTTCCTGTAAGGCCGCCTATACCATACACATCGATTACCGGCTCAGGAAGTATCAAGGCCCCAAATGATACTGTTATCACCATCCCAGGCAACTGGCTAAAAGGCACGCAGAGCTATTCTTTGGTTATTATGCCATTGCCAGGCCTTGAATTTGCCGGGGGCCTAAAGTATTTAGCCCGATATCCTTATGGATGCATTGAGCAGACCACCTCCTGCGCATATCCGCTACTTTACCTAAAGGATATCGCAAAAAACATAGATTCCAACAAATATGCCCCGGAAACTTTAGACAGATACATAAATACCGGCATAAAA
This sequence comes from uncultured Mariniplasma sp., assembly GCA_964625435.1. GTDB lineage: Bacteria > Bacillota_I > Bacilli_A > Acholeplasmatales > Acholeplasmataceae > Peloplasma. Next base: position 2,973 of record CAZVDQ010000064.1, on the reverse strand, counting down.
AAAGTTTTATCCATGCAAACTTATTCAGGCGGCTTTGCCATGTGGCCTGGCTATCAATCTCCTTATAAATGGGGCAGCATCTATGCAACAGACTTCTTAGTAGAGACTGGTAAGGCAGGTTATATTGTAAATAAGCGCAGCAAGAAAAAAGCATTAAACTATCTTAAAAAACTGCTATCAAACGAAGACACCTCCTTAGATCTTAAAGCATATGCCTGTTTTGTACTTGCAAAGGCAGGGCATGTAAAGCATTCATGGGTTAGAAGGCTCCAGGAAAAACAAAACGAGCTCTCCTCGTCATCTAAATTCTACCTTGCATCATCCTTAAGTTTTATAGGCGACACTAAGGCTGTCTCTGGAATATTAGGACAAGGCCTTCCGGAAAATAAAATTAAAAGAGAGACAGGGGGAGCTTTAAACTCCTATACAAAAGAGAATGCCATAGCCCTGTCTACCTATATGGATATTGACCCTGATAATACAATGGTGCCCATATTGGTGAAGCGACTTGAGGATGCTATGGTAAATGGCAATTGGCAGACCACACAGAATAATGCACAAGCACTTCTGGCTTTAGGGAAATATGCCCAGTATATTGAAGGACAGGAAGCCTCTGATTATACAGGTAGTATTGCCATAGGCAATGAAACCATCGCTCAGTTTGATAATGAACATAATGCCAACCTTAAGGGGTTAGATTTAGGCGACAAGCAGATAAGAGTCTCTATTGAAGGTGAGGGCACTATATACTATTATTGGAGCGCTGAAGGCGTGCCCTCATCAGGCAAGGCAGAGGACAAGGACAATGGCATCAAGATAAGAAGAAGCTATTACGCAAGAGATGGCTCGCCAACAGACTTAACTAATATAAACCACGGTGATGTGATAGTAGCAGATATTTCAATAGATGCTGAAATGGCTTATCAAAATGTAATAGTCGCGGATCTTCTCCCAGCATGCTTTGAGATAGAGAACCCGCGCCTTGCATCAACGGAAAAGATTAGCTGGATAACCGAAGATTCTTTTGAGCCGGATCATATCGACATAAGAGATGACAGGTTACTTCTTTTCACAGATCTGCCAAATACTAAGGAGCTACATTATAGATATGTTGTAAGAGCAGTAACAAGAGGTGAATTTACACTTCCTGCTATAAGCGCATCGTGCATGTATGACCCAAGCATCGTAAGCGTAAATGGCCAGGGCGAAGTAAAGATAAAATAGGTATATGAGAAAAACCTTAAAATTAATATCACTACTAATTAGTGCAACAGCTATATTGGCCTTGATCTCTTATGCCACCATATTATACGCATTCCCATTTCCTTATGAGAAACTCACTAATATTCAATACTCTAAATCGATTTATGACAAAGATCATAATATGCTAAGAGCCTTTACCAACACCAAAGACCAATGGCTTGTACCTATTACATTAGACGAGATAAACCCAAATCTTATCAATGCAACATTAGCAATAGAAGATAAGAGGTTCTTTAAGCATCCTGGTGTAGATGCAGGTGCTATCCTAAGAGCAATAGAGCTTAATATCTCAAATAGAAGGATTATATCAGGTGCTTCAACTATCACTATGCAGGCTGTAAGGCTCCTTAATCGACGAGACCGCTCCATAAAAAATAAGATAATAGAGGCTATGCATGCTATTTATCTTGATATGATATACACGAAAGAAGAGATACTTAAGCTCTATCTTGAGATAGCCCCTTATGGCGGTAATATACACGGGGTAAAGGCCGCCTCAATGCGTTATTTTAAAAAGCATCCTAAGGATTTAAGTTTATCCGAATGCGCACTATTAGCAGGCCTTCCGCAATCTCCATCGCGCCTTCGCCCAGACAGATACCCTGACAGGGCAAAAAAAAGAAGAGGTATGGTATTAGAAGCTATGCTTAAGAATAAGTTTATCGCACAAGCAGAACATGATACTGCTAAGGATTCACCTGTCATAGCAGGGAATTACTCTTTTCCATTTAAGGCGCCACATTTTACAAGATTTATTAAGAATAAATTTAAGAGCCAATCAAATATAATCACTACATTAGACTCAAATACACAGCACTTTGCTAAAACCATTTTAAGAGAAAAGGTAAACCAGCTTAAGCCCTACGATGTAACAAACGGTGCGATAGTTGTTATTGAGAACAAGACAGGCGATGTAAAGGCAATGGTCGGTTCTGCTGATTTTTTCTCTAATGAAGATTCAGGGCAGATAAACGGTACATTAAGCAGGAGATGCCCCGGCTCCACATTAAAGCCTTTTACTTACGCACTTGCCTTTGAAAAGGGGCTTCTAGCGCCTGATGCTATCCTAAATGATTCCCCCATTCAGTATAATGGATATATACCCTTGGATTATGATAAAGAATACAGAGGAGAGGTAACAGCCAAACAAGCGCTGATAGATTCTCTTAATATCCCTGCTGTTGAGGCATTAAATAAAGTCGGTTATAATAATCTATACTATCTTCTAGAAAGATTAGGAATAAGCACATTAAATAAATCACCTGGCTATTATGGGCTGTCATTAACTCTTGGCTCATGTGAAGTAAAGCTCTTAGAGCTTACCAATGCCTATGCCTGCCTCGCCAGGTTAGGAACATACAAACCTACATCATTGCGAGGAGGCAAAGCCGACGCGGCAATCCCCAAACAAATCCTCTCCCAATCCACCTGTTACCAAATAGCTGACATCTTAAGTGATACTAAGCGCCTAAAAGCCATTGGCATCCACAGAGGCGAAAAGCTGCATCCAAAGATCGCCTTTAAAACAGGTACTTCCTATGATCACAAAGACGCCTGGACCATATCCTATAATCCAGAATACACCATAGGTGTATGGCTCGGCAACTTCTCAGGAAGGTCATCCCGCGCATTAGTAGGTATAGAAGCCGCCACTCCGGTTGCTGTTCGCCTTTTTGATTGGCTCTACACAAACAAAATAGCCCCTTGGTA
>CAZVDQ010000063.1:0-6655 GCA_964625435.1 uncultured Mariniplasma sp. | reverse complement strand
CCACATGCCTTCTTTCAAAGACAGATGGAAGCTTAAGCAAGAACTGAAAAAAATAACGAATAAAGAAAAATCTAAAAGTTAATATATAAAATATAAGCTTAGGTGCCAGCCATATGAACATTTTCATAAGCATAAGCTTATCTGTTATGTTCTTACACATAAATACCAGGCTATTTTTAAAAACAAGTCCGTGGATCTGGTTATCCTTATACTCTTTACTGAAGCTACCGTAACCTTTATGATAGAGCAAGCTCTTTGGCTCATACATACCTTTAAGCCCGGATTTCCATCCTCTGTAACATAAGTCGACATCCTCATACCTGCCGGGTATGTATATACTGTCAAAACCACCTAGTTTTAAGAATTGTTTTCTGTCAAATATAGCATTTCCCGCTGAAAAGGCATAACCTTCTTCACTTATAAGTTTCTCGTACCCTTCGTATCGCGTATCCGCTGAAATAACTCCGAAACTGACCTTTGACCTTGAGCGATCACCTTGATAGGTCTTTTTATCAAAAGAATACATCCTGGATGAAACAAAGAGCAGATCGTCTGATTCCTTAAAATGGCCCACTAAGGGGTCCAAAAAATCCTCATCCGCCTTGATATCCGAATTGAGCACAACTATCAGATCATCGTCAGAGCCTTGAAAAAATTCATTATATGAAGAGTATACCTTATTAGCGCTCGCGATAAAGATATTTACTTCAGGAAAATTTTCCTTAAGAAACTCGATACTTGAGTCTGTGCTCCTGTTATCAATAACAGTAACCTTTGGCAAAAAACTGCTTTTTTGAGCTGCCTTTATGATGCTGGGTAAGCATTCTCTTAAAAGTTCTTTGCCGTTGTAGTTTAAGACCGCTATATTTACTTTTTTCATATATATTAAGATGGTTTCTTCAAAAACTTTAATATTGCCAGAAAACCTTTTATCTCCTGTGCTAATTGCGCAAAAGAGCGGATATGTAGCAATCTTCTTATGATAATCTTAGGCCTTAAATAGAACGCCTTATGCGAGCTCTTGTAGTATTTATCAAGGGTCTCCGGCGTAATTGTCGGTAGTTCCATATTTATATCGGACATATTAAAATTCTTGTTATTACGAATAGCTAAATAGCCTTTATCTTTTGCCCATTCATAAAGTTCCGTTCCGGGATACGCGGTTGCTATATTAAACTGAACCTCATCCGGGTCAAGTTCGATAGCGAAATTTATGGTCTTTTTAACGGTCTCTTCCGTCTCTCCGGGATTTCCCAACATAAAGGACGCCCTTGTCTCTATGCCGATCTTTCTCGCGTCGCGAACCGTTTCCTTAATACGCGTTAAAGAGATTTTTTTGTTTATAGTCTCCAATATCTTCTCATCCGCGGATTCAACGCCAAATAATATCAGGTGACAACCGCCCTTCTTCATTACCCGCAAAATATTTTTGTCTATATGGTCAGGGCGCGAAAAACAGGACCATGTTATATCAATCTTCTTTTCCAGAAGCAGTTCCACAAAACGCTCTACTTCTTTTTTAAAACATGTAAAGGTATCGTCATAGAATGCTATCTCTCTTATTCCAAAATCTCTATGTAAAAGCTCTACCTCTTTGATAATGCTCTCCGCGGAGCGTTTCCTTACGCGGCCATAAAATGTCCTGTAACAAAATGTGCATCTACCGGGACAACCCCTTGTAGCGAATATACTCATAGCAGGTAAGCGTTTATAGGACCCTATCGCAGGGTAGTACTTATTCATCGGCAAGAGGTGATAAGCAGGAGGTGGTATATCATCGAGATTCTCTATTAACTTACGATCCGGGTTGTGATGCACTTTTTTGTCTTTTTTGTAAGAAAGCCCGTCAATATCTTCATATCTTTTCCCGGATATCAGCTCACTCATCGTTACCTCGCCCTCATCCCTTACAACTAAATCCACCGCTTTACTGGATAACGTCTCATCAGGCATAACCGAAGGATGTACCCCTCCCATGACCAAGACTGAATCGGGAAATATCTTTTTGCATATTTCGGCAATTGATAAAGCGTTATTTATCAGCGCGCTGGTTGCCGTTATACCGATAAACCTGGGGCTCTCATATTCTTTTAACCTCTTGCTGATACCAGAAACTGCTATACGCTCGCAATTACAATCCAAAATAGTCGGCTTGTACCCATTCTTCTCCAGATACGACGCGATATACGCGATTCCGAGACTTGGTAGACAGCTGCCCACGGTTTTCCAGAGATTAGAATCACTCTCAATTATCCAGGGGGGATCGATAAAAAGTACATCCATGTAATAAGCCCTACCTTTTTATAGAATTAAAGATTAAACGCAATATATGCGTCTTTCGGTTAATATAGAACAATAACGGTATAGAAAAGATAGCCAGCGCTGCAATGCTTATTGTTAAATTAAGATAGACATTGCCCGCCCTTATAAAATAAGAGCAGCTTAGCACAACCATTGCAATATACACTAACGGAAACAATATTCTCAATATAAATAATAATATCTCTTTTATTTCGGCAAAGTGGCTCATCGCGTAAATCAATATGCACAAAAAATTGAATAATGTCGCGATAGATGTTCCTGCTGCCACTCCGTAAATACCGAAACCCATTTTGATAAAGATATTATTTAGTATTATATTAATAAGAATTGCTATTATTGTAATAGGCAGAATCTTTGCCTGCTTATTTAAGGCTACTAGAAACGACCGTGCCTGTGGGCAGCAGGAACGGAAAAAAATATCAAGAAGAAGAATTTGAGCTGCCAAAATACCAGGTATGAACCGTGGCAATACCTTTGTAACAAGTAAGGGCATTGTCAGATATATAAACCCTAAAAGTATGGGCAAGAGATAGGATATGGCTTCTGCTGATATCGTTACAAATTTCTGGATATCTTTAACCTGTCCCGTCTTTCCATATGCCTCAAGCATCCTCGGCATTGTTACTATGCCAAAATTATTCGTTGCACCTACAAGATAATTCCTGGCCATAGTTGCAATGCTGTAATAACCGACAAAGGTAACACTCAGCATCTTTGCAATCATTATGGTATCTATACTCCTTAATATCGTACCTAAGAAGCCAAGTATCAGTAACGGAAAACCAAACCTTATAAGAGAGGCTATTCTTTTGAGATGAAAAACAAACTGAATCCTATATCTGGCCAGAATATGGACAAAGAAGGTATTCAAGACTGTCATAAGCATGGCTGCAGCATATAAGCCATAGAGTTTAAAATTACGCACAAGTAAAAATATAAGCGCGAGATTAATTATCGCGTCAAAGACAACTGAGACGCTTATAACAGAAAAGTTGCTATTTGCCCTCAAGACCTCAATATAATATGAATATAACTTCTGCAATATAATATATATCGAAACAAATATAAGGCCTATTATAACTTCTTGAGGATACCTATGCCTTAGGATAAACGATGCTATTAGAACTACAACACTCGATACGATAGATACCAAAAATAGAAAACCAAAAGCCGAGTCTCTTACATCTGATTCTGCCTGTTTATCATTTTTCCCTTTATAAAAAGGTATCTTATACGCAACGGCGGCATCAACACCCAAGTTCATAAGGCTTGCGTAATCCACAGCCACCTTAAGCAATGACCAGATTCCCATAAGATACGGCCCTAAAAAACCGCGCATAGCCATAGCAGTAAAAAAACCGATAATCTGCGAGCCATATTGGGCAATATTATATTTCGCGGTATTTCTTATAATTCCTTCCTTAAGAGAAGGCTCCGGGGTTTTTGCCATTTAATTTATAAACCTATATTTTATAAGTGTATATATTGCGGCAAATCCGTCTCTCCATCCTATCTTCTTCCCGTGTTCAGTAGTTCTTGGGTAATAAGATATAGGAATCTCATATATACTATATCCTGCCTTACACGCTTTAGCTGTTACCTCAGGGCAGAACTCAAATCTTCTTGCTCTCAGTTTTATATTCCATAACACATCTTTCTTAAAAACCTTATAACATGTCGCTTCGTCTGTCAGCTTGGCGCCATAAAGTAATCGAACCAATAGGTTCAGGATTTGTATGCCGAAAAAGTGCGAAAGATATAGATGTCCGCTGCCACACTCTTTGCCCTTAAACCAACTGGCAAACCAGCTGCGTATATAGGGCCATACAGCCAGATCCATAAACCGTGAGCCATATACCACATCGGCGTTCCCATCAATGATAGGCCTTATAAGCCTCTTATAATCATTTGGGTCATATTCTAGGTCCGCGTCCTGAACTATCACTATCTCACCTATTGCCTCAAGCAGAGCTCTGCGAACCGCGAAACCCTTGCCGCGGTTTCTATCTAAAAATATTAACTTAATGCCTTCTTTATTGCTAAAGTCTTTTCTCAATATCTCAGATGTACCGTCTGTAGATTTGTCATCTGTTATTATAATTTCTTTATCTATATCCACAGATTGGATTCGGCTTATTATCTCAGATATAGTGCTTTTCTCATTATGCACTGGGATAAGTATCGATATCTTCATATATTTTTCCTAAAAGGTTTCTTAATCTTCCATAACTGGTAAAAATATACCTCATCCTTGTAATCAAAATTTGTCTCTTTGATATAATCCTTTTCCTCGCCGATAAATATCGTATCAGGCGTAAAATACGACCTAATAGTGCTATTTGGGGACCTGTCCTCAACATAAAGAATATAATCAAAATCGAGAGCCCTTAGATAATCCTCAAAGCTGCCGTTATATCTTATGTTTCTGTCATACAACATGCTCATTCTCACGCTAGACGCTATATCAATATCCCTATTAAAATAAAAGAGTCGCGGCTCGCTTATAATCAGTATTCTGCTGTCAACAGGCAAATTCTCATTTATATATTCTTTCATCGCGTAGGTACGCTCACGTGTAATCAAAAAATCTCTTCTCTTCTCAAAGCCTAAAGCAACAGGTATTTTTTCTATGTTATGGTATACAGACAAAAAACAGCTATATATAAAAAGCAACATAAGAACTATTTTCGAAACACTATATATAACCTTATCCTTGGCACATATATTAAAAAATGCATACGTTACCAATATCGATAAAAAGGGAATCGTTATAATAAGAAATCTTGTATACTGAAACGTAAAAAACCATGCCGTATACATAGCAAATGCTATAAATAGAATATACTTTATAAACCTATCAGATTTTCTCATGAATATAAGAAGGGGCATAAAGATAAGAAATATTGCTCCTATGCTCTCTCCACCAAAAAGATCGGGATAATGCGTAAGCGGCCAAAGCATCCTAACATAAGATAGGGGGCTATGGCCAAGCCCGGCTATCAGATGGTAACGCAATTGGTCTTCAGGATAGCCATATCCGAATATATAAGTAGCAAAAGGAAATATCGGATTTCCCAATATCAACCATGACCTTATATACCATACTCCGCATACTGCGGTAAATATGGCCGCAAAAGAGATAAGACGCAGAAAGATATTTTTTGTACCAGTCTTTTGCCGTATAAAATTATAAATATATAAAAAAAGAATTATTACCACTACAGGCAATGAGGTGATCTTGATACCCATTAGAAATCCGCAGAAGACTGCGCAGGCATAGAACCACCTGATGCCTCTTTTATCAAGCCATACAAAGAATAGGTAAAATATAGCTATCGTATAAAACGCGCTTACCAATTCTGTATACGCGTATGTTGTTATTGTAAATACCGCCGGAGTAAGCGCGAATACGCATGAGGCAAGAAGCGCGTTCTTTCTGGGCCAATATTTTCTGCATAAACAATATATGCCTATTATTGAGAAGGCTCCGAATCCAAAATGAAAGAGCTTGGACAATACCTCTGATTTTAATATAAGGCCCAAAGTAAATAGCATCTGCACAAGAAAAGGCCACAGGGAGTCTCTGGTATGCGGGATAAGGATTACCTTATGCGCTTCTATGAACAACTTGGGATCGCGGAGATGATAGGATAAGGCATCCATGCCAAGGATAGGCGCAAGAGAACCTATAAGCGTAAAGAACCAGGTAAATACTATAAATACAAGCAATGTCTTTTCAAGGCTGTCAAGACGCAGGTTAGGGATGTTCTTGAAAAAATTAAAAACTTTAGCCATAAAGCATCTTATATCCCCCATTAGAAAAATGGAGAGCAATGCCAGCATGCTTACTATAAGCCATTTATAAAGAAGCCCGGTTATGCCTATATACAATACAATCAAGCCTATCAGCCCCGCACCTAAACCAAAACATATAAAGGCCTCTTCTAAAAAAGAATTGAACTCACATTTAAATACGCCTATAGACACCCTTCTTCCTAAAGGAATTAGAATAAACAGCAATATAATAAATATTAGGAGTTCAACCATTCTTATATACTCTTAAGTTTTTTGCACACAAAAACCATATTTGCAGCCGCGGGCCAACGTAGATATCTTTCACAAAATCTGCTGAATGCGAGGCCTTTCGCGTTAGCGCCATCATAAGTTGTCCTGTCCCTAAAAAATCCGAAAGAGCTTATTACATTATGTTCATGATCCATAGGCACTATCTCTATGACCTCAAAACCGCGCTTTTGAAGCAACTTTTTTAATTTCCCGGCCTTAAAATACTGCTGCCAGTAATAGCATTTATTTTCTTTGCCTAAAACCTTCC
>CAZVDQ010000062.1:0-6909 GCA_964625435.1 uncultured Mariniplasma sp. | reverse complement strand
TGATTTAAATGGAAAAGCACCAGGCCGTGGTGCATACTTGAAATTAAGCAAGGAAGTTATTTTATTGGCAAAAAAGAATAAAGCACTCGATAAAAAATTAGAAGTGAATGTTCCAGATAAAATTTATGAAGATTTATTAAATTTAGTTAATGGATCATAATCTTGGGCTTGCTTTTCGCGCCAGAAAAATAACAGTTGGTACAGAAATGTCCATCCAAGCACTTAGAAACGGTCAAGTATTTCTCATGATACTTGCTACAGATGCTTCAGATTTAACAAAGAAAAAAGTCTATGATAAATCTAAAACATATCATGTAGAAGTCATTGAAAGTTTATCATCTATAGAAATATCTCAAGCTATAGGCAAAAAAGACATCAAAGTTATTGGTATAACCGACAAGGGGTTTAGTCAATTACTGATGAATGAAAAAAGGAAGTGATTATATGCCTGCACAAAATAAAAATAAAAAAAGGGTTGTTAAGAAAAACTATTCAAATAGAAAACCCAATGCACCAAAAAAAGAAGTCAAGCATGTTGGGGAAAGAATATTTATTTATAAACCTGAGATGAATGTTGCAGCTGTTGCTGAAGGGTTGAACCTTAGTAATGCTGGAATGATTAAAAAATTAATGCAATTAGGACTTATGACATCAATAAATCAAGTCATCGATAGAGATACTATCGAAGTCATCGCACTTGATGAAGGATATAAAGTTCAAGATGAAGTCATCACTGATGTGACAAGATATGATGAAATGCAACTCGTTGATGATCCAAAAGACATGGTAAATAGACCACCAATCGTCACAGTTATGGGCCATGTTGACCACGGAAAAACAACCTTGCTTGATGCGATTCGTAAATCTAGAGTCGTTGAAGGTGAAGCCGGTGGTATTACGCAGCATATTGGTGCTTATCAAGTTATAAGAAATGGTGATCCAATTACCTTTATTGATACTCCGGGTCATGCCGCTTTTACTGAAATGAGAGCGCGTGGTGCTAAGGTTACTGATATTGTTGTTTTGGTTGTTGCAGCAGATGATGGCGTGAAGCCACAAACAATTGAAGCAATCGATCATGCTAAAGCTGCTAAAGTTCCGATTATTGTTGCAATAAACAAGATTGATAAAGTTGGTGCTAATCCTGATCGTGTGATGAATGAATTATCTGAAAAAGGATTAATTCCTGAAGCATGGGGAGGCAAAACTCCATTTGTTAATGTTTCAGCTTTGAAAAAGCAAGGACTTGAAGCATTACTTGATGTCATTCAATTATTAAGCGAAGTTGAAGAATATAAAGCTAATCCTAAGCGTTTAGCTAAAGGTACTGTAATTGAAGCAAGTCTTGATAAAGGTAGAGGTTCTGTTGCAACATTGATTGTTGAAACTGGAACGTTACGTGTTGGAGATTATATTGTTATCGGAAATACTTACGGTAAAATAAGAACCATGCAAGATGATTTAAAAAGAAGATACCAAGTAGCTATTCCTTCACAGCCTATAGAAATTACAGGTTTAAATGAAGTTCCTCAAGCTGGCGATATTTTCATGGCATTTAATGATGAAAAAGTTACAAGACAAATCGCTGGTGAACGTCAATCAAGACAAAAAGATACAGAACTTAAAGCTGTTAAAAAGACTTCACTTGATACGATGTTAGGTGATTTGGAAAGTGTTGAAAAAGAACTCAATATCATAATTAAAGGTGACGTTCAGGGCTCTATTGAGGCATTAAAGGGATTACTTGAAAAAATTGATATTGGCGGTTTTCATGTCAATGTTGTTAGATCAACTGTAGGAGCAATCACTGAAAGTGATGTTACTCTTGCTAATGCATCTAGTGCAATTGTTATCGGTTTTAATGTTCGTCCTACATCGGTGGTTAAACAAGCTGCTGATGCACAAGGTGTTGAAATCAGACTTTACAAGATTATATACCGTGTTGCTGAAGATATTGAAGCTGCACTCAAGGGAATGCTTAAACCTACATTTGAAGAAATTGTTACAGGTCAAGCTGAAGTTAGAGAAACATTTAAAAATTCTAAAGTGGGAACTATTGCAGGTTGTTACCTAACTGATGGTAACATCAAGCGTGATGCTTTGGTTCGTGTACTTAGAGACGGAATTGTTGTTTATGAAGGTAAACTTGCATCACTCAAACGCTTTAAAGATGATGCAAAAGAAGTCAGACAAGGTTTTGAATGTGGTTTATCTATTGAAAATTTCAATGACATCAAAGTTGGAGATATCATTGAAGCTTCACAAATGAAGGAAGTAGAGGTGGAGTAATATGTCAGTAACTACTGATCGTTTAGCAAGTCTTATTCAACGTGAGCTAGCATCCATTGTCAATTTAGCTGTAAAAGATAAAAGCTTTGGTTACATCAATTTAACTGAAGTAAAGGTGACTAAGGATACAAGTTTTGCAACAATCTATTATACGATTTTAAGTGATGAACCTAAAATTATCGAAAAGGCTCATCTTGCAATTGAAGAAAGCAAAATACTCATTCGTATGGAACTTGCAAAAAAGATTAAAAATATTAGAAAGATTCCTGATCTTATTTTTAAATATGATGAAGCATTAGCTTATGGGAATCATATCGATCAAATTCTTAAAACAATAAAGTAACCTCGGTTACTTTTTTTTGTACATTAAATGATATAATAAAAATGGGTGAAAGCATGTTTGCAAAGGTCATAATAGATATAAAACACGAAGAAGTTAATCAAACATATGACTATATAGTTCCTGATTCCTTTCAGGGTTTTTTAGAACGTGGTATGCGTGTCATGGTACCTTTCGGACCTCAAATAAGAATGGGTTACATCATCAAACTAATAGAAAACAGTCAAGAAGCAACCAAAGAAATTCTTGAAGTTTTAGATATCACTCCAGTTATTAATGAAGAAACCTTTATGATGATTGATACGATTATGGATTATGCACCTAATCTTTATAGTGCCATATTTTCTACAGTGCTTCCCATTGGCTTACAAATGAGATACCAGAAAGAAGCAATTATTATAGATTCTCAAAAAGTACCAGATGATTTGCAATCATTTTTTAGTAAAAAAGGTATTTGGAGATTATCCAAGAATGATCAGGTTTATTATCCTAGATTAAAGAGATTATATGACCAAAAAATTATTGATATTAAACATGTTATTAAACAAAAAGGTGGAACATTATCTGAGATTCTATATCAATATAATTCAAATCATCAATATTCAAAAATGATGCACTATTCAACGATTTTAGATGCATACACTCAAAAGGATCACTATAGTAAGAAAGAACTTATTGCATTAGGTATGACTGCAAGCAATCTAAAAACACTTGAAAAGCATCAGGTTTTAATTCCTGAATCAATCGATGTTTATCGCAAATTGACACATCACTTTGAATTAAAAGATAAAAAAGTAGAATTAAATGGAGAACAAAAAATAGCATATCAAAGTATAAAGTCAAAATTAGATCAACAAGAAACATTTTTACTTAAAGGTGTCACAGGTTCTGGTAAAACTGAAATTTATCTAAATCTAATTGAAGATATGATGAGCCAAAATCAAGTTGTAATGATTTTAGTACCTGAAATTACTTTAATTGCTCCACTAGCTCAAAGGTTAAAATCAAGATTTGATGACGTTGCAATTTATCATAGTGCGCTAAGTCAAGGTGAAAAGTATGATCAATATCAACTTATATTTCAAAAAAGAGCACAAATTATTTTAGGAACAAGATCGGCAATCTTTTTACCAGTTGATAATCTTGGTTTAATTATTATGGATGAAGAACAGGATTCATCGTATATTCAAGATGAAAGTGTCTTTTATGATACAAAACTGATTGCAAAACTACGTTCTCAATATCATAACATTCCTTTAATTTTGGGAAGTGCCACACCGAGTATTGTTTCTATGCATCAAGCATTAAATCACGAGATTCATTTGTTAGAATTAAAACAAAGACATAACAATTTGAAGATGCCCAAAATTACATTAGTAGATATGAAAGAAGAGTTGAAACAAAAGAACAGTTCTATTTTCTCAAATGCACTCATGGATGCCATGAAAAAGAGATTAGCAAAAAAAGAACAAATCATTCTACTCTTCAATAGAAAAGGTTATGCACCGTTTGTCATGTGTAAACAATGTGGGGATGTACCCATGTGTCCACATTGTGATATCTCCTTGACATATTATAAGGATAAGAACACACTCAAATGTCATTATTGCGGATTTGAAAAACCATATAATTCAATATGTGAAGTCTGTAAAGAACCAGCAGTTAAAGAAGTTGGAATTGGTATTGAATATGTTGAAAATCAATTACATAAAGCACTCCCAGAAGCCAGAGTGCTTAGAATGGATGCCAATACAACAAGAAACAAAGGGAAGCATGAAGAGCTATGGAATCTCTTTAATAATTATAAAGCTGATATTCTATTAGGAACACAAATGGTTGCAAAGGGTCTTGATTTTCCTAAAGTAACTTTAGTTGGTGTATTAATGGCTGATCTCTCATTAAAGGTTCCCTCATTTCAGGCGAGTGAACAAGCATATATGCTATTTGCCCAAGTTACTGGTAGATCAGGAAGGTTTTTGCCTGGTGAGGCGATTATACAGGGATATAACTTAGAGCATTACGCAATAAAAAGTATCTTAGATAGCTATGATTTATTCTATAACGAAGCTATCTATTACCGGAAGCTTGGAAATTATAAACCATTTAAAAATACCGCTCAAATTTTAATTGAGGGTGAGAAATATTTGAAAACTTATCAACAAGCATTTTTACTCAGAAAAGCTTTGGTAAACTTAAACTATGATGTTTTAGGTCCAACTCCAGCAATCATTAAAAGAATAAAAGATCAATTTAGATTTACTTTAACCATTAAGTCTAAAGATCAAATTGATCATTCGGTTTTTGATCTAGTCGAACAATATAAAACAAAAGAAATCTTTATTAAGTATTACCCAAATTTAGATAAAGTGTAGGTGAAAATATGAAAATAGCGTTTATGGGAACACCTCAATTTGCTGTTCCAATACTAGAAAAAATGAATGAAGTACACGACATACTATTAGTTGTCACACAACCCGATAAACCTGTAGGTCGTAAGAGAATACTTGCACTCTCACCGGTTAAAGAAGCTGCTAGATCCTTAAATATTCCTGTTTTTCAACCTAAAAAACTCAAGACGGAATATCAAGTTGTTTTAGATTTAAAACCAGATTTGATAGTTACTGCAGCTTATGGACAGATGCTTCCAAGAGCTCTTTTAGATGAAATTAAAGCAGTTAATGTTCACGGCTCATTGTTACCGAAATATCGCGGTGGTGCACCCATTCAATATGCTCTATTTGATGGTTTGAAAGAAACTGGAATCACAATCATGTATATGGCTTACCAGATGGATAGTGGAGATATCATTAAACAAGAAAAAATAGATATAGATCCAGAAGATAATTATCAATCACTTAGCAATAAATTAAGTATTCTTGGTAGTCAAATGATTTTGGATGTTCTGGGGGAGTATGAAAATAAAAAAATTGTAAGTGAACCTCAGGATTTATCTAAAGTATCTTTTGCATATACACTGAAGAGAAATGATGAACGTATTGATTTTAATCAAACAGTGCAATCAATTCTTAATAGAATCCGTGGATTATCTCCAGAACCCGGTGCATACGCGTATTTAAAAAAACAACTTATCAAATTCTATCGTGCTAAAATTAGTGATATAATAGACAGTGAAGCAATACCAGGAACTGTAATAGAAAACAAGAAAAAATTAATTATTGCAACACTTGATGGTGCGATAGAAATCCTAGAAATTCAAGTTCCAGGAAAAAGACAAATGGCAATTACTGATTTTTTAAACGGACAAACCATCATTCACAAGGGTGATGTCTTCATAGAAGGGAATGAATAAAATGGCTCATAAAAATGCAAAAAAAATAATATTTACAAGACAAGAAATGTTTGAATTCAATAAAAAAACCTTATTAAAACGAGGGATAAGCATTGAATCTATCGCTGAAATTACCTTTCAACAGCAATCCAAATATACAGATGATATTTCAAGAGATATTTGTATGGAATCCGTTGAAAAAATTCTTTCGCTTAGAGATGTTTTCCATCATGTTCAATTAGCTGCAGAAATTGACCGTTTGGCTGAAGAAGGTATGTTCCAAGGACCTATTCAAGATATTATTTATGAAGATTTAGGGTTATTTGGAATTGATGAAACCATGGGTTTAGATGTCGCGGGTTTATATGGCACCATCGGTCAAACCAATTTTGGTGATATCGATGTCAATAAGCGTGGAATCGTTAAACGCTTAAATGATGCTGGAAAAGAAGATGGCATTTGTCATACATTTATGGATGACATCGTTGGCGCTTTAGCAGCAGCAGCTTCAACAAGAGTCGCTCAAGTTATGAATGAAGATTTGGCACATGAAGACATTGGAATTAAACGCTTTAGCATATTTGACTTATAAGATAGGATGATGAGTAGTGCCTAAAACCAAAAAACGAAGAATCTGGAATATAAAAATACTTGGCAATAATATTTTTGCTAAGTTTTTTGGTTTTGAACAGGGTGTAGATATCACCAATGATACGGCAGTTTTATACAGAAGAAATGTTGTCATTAAAAATATCATCTTTTTATCAAATATCATGTACTCGATTATTTTATTAATTTTATCTTTAAGTAGTGGACAAACTTCTGATTGGGTGGTCACTATTATCGCTTTACCTTTGACTTATGTCATCAATAAATTATTGAAAAAGCTCATTAATATGGATCCAACTGATAAGACAAAACAAATGGTGGCCATGTATGTTGCTGCATTCTATATTTTCTTTTCATCAGTCTTAATTTATGCGAGACTATA
>CAZVDQ010000061.1:0-6982 GCA_964625435.1 uncultured Mariniplasma sp. | reverse complement strand
ATTCTTGCATATAAAGAACTTTTTGAAGCTTTCTTTACTTTAACTGACTTTACGATGGATGTGCATCGAGAAGATGAAGTCATTCAAATCATTAATGATAATTTCTATAACCATATGCGTTTAAGAAAAACAGAAAGCCTTTTAATACTCGTAATTAGAATTATTTATCAAAGAAAAAAGGATTTTGTTACTTTAGATGAGAACGTTGAAATCTATTTGCATGAAATTCATGCAGAATTAACTAGAATCGGTTATTTAGATCACAAAAGAATCACAAAAGATAAACTTAAACCCGCTTTAAGTTTTCTTAGAAACTATAACATTATTGATTTTATTGATAAGGGATTACATGATGATGCTCGTATCAAAATATATCCAACCATCCTTTATGTAACTAATCTTGACAGTATTAAAGAGGTTGTCCAGAAATTAGAAGGTTATGTGGAAGGAGGTTCAGAAGACAATGAAGAAACTGACGAAGATTAAATTAGTCAACTGGCATTTATTCTCCAACCAAACTATTGATATCAAGGATAACACTTTGATTTCAGGTGAAAATGGATCTGGTAAATCAACGCTTTTAGATGCTATGCAGTTCTTATTTGTAGGTGGTAGAAGTGGGTCTAAGTTTAATATTGCGGCTACTGACGATGCAAAGCGTACCTTAGAAGGCTACATTAGAGGACGCATCGGTGCTGAAAACAAAGAGTTTTTAAGAAATGGTGATGTTATCTCCCATCTCGCACTAGAATTCTTTGATGAACAGAGTAAGAAGTTTTCAACCATTGGTTGTATTCTTGACCTGCCTAAATCATCTAACTTGAAAGAAAGATTCTATTTGCTTGATAATGTATCAATTCATGATAGTTTATTTCTTGAAAAGAAATACCCAAGAGATTATAAGAGTATGAAGTCGTACTTGAAATCACTTGATATCGAATTAGTTCCTTATGATTCGCAAAAGAAATATCGTGATGCCCTTGCGAGATTTTTTGGTATGGATGCAACCAAATATGCAAAAATACTTCCTAAAGCTCTTGCATTTCGTTCAATTGATTTACAAGCCTTTGTTTTTGAATTCTTATTAGATGATGATCCGATTGATATTCAATCACTTAAAAACAATGTTGCACAACTTAAAAAGGTTGAACTGCAAATCAAAAGAGACAAGGAAAAGCTTGAAAAGCTTGACTTGATATCTCAAACTGGTGAAGATATCACAATCAATAAAGAGCAACAGGGAATAAACGAATTGATTGATCAATTGAATTGGGTCGAAAAAAGAGAATCTTTCATCAAAGAAAATGAAGACAAACTAACTCAAATTGAAAGACGCTTAAACTATCTTAGAGATGCAAAAGGACAAATTGATGTCCAAATTGAAGAAAATGATCAAGCGATTCTTAATTTAGAGCGCTCTAAAAATGACAGTGACCTTTCAAGAACTTTAGGTTCTTATCAGGAGGCACTACAAAAGAAATCTAATGAATATGAACTACAAAAAGAAACTTTAAGACAAGTTAAACAACAACTGCAAAGAGAATTTGACACAATAAAAGAACTCATTAATCTTCTACCTAATGTAACAATGAAGGAATTTGTAAGCTATTATCAAACAAACGAAGATCAAATTTCATCTGAAGATCTCTCACATCATTTATCGACACTCAACACTGAGGTCCAATCTTATATGCAAGCTTATAATATTGAAAAAGACAAGCTTGAATCAGAAAAAAGAGAATTATCAGATGAAATCAGGGTATCTCAGCAACGTTTAAATCAATTGAAACGACATGTTAAAACATATCCAACATACGTTGAAAACTTAATACGTTCAATTAACGAAGGTCTGTCGAATCATTATCATAAGGAAATTAGAGTTAGACCGTTATGTGAATTAATTGAGGTCAATGATGAAGTGTGGAGAAATGCTGTAGAAGGGTATTTAAACACTCAACGTTTTGATATTATCGTTGATCCAAGTTACTTTAATGATGCATTAGATATATATGAAAAAGTTAAATATGAACAAAGAATTTATGGTGTTGGTTTGGTCAATACTCAAAAATTAACGGCATATGAACAAATGATTCCAGGAACACTCGCCGATAAGATTACATCAGATCATACCTATGCAAGATACTATATCAACATGCTCTTAAATAATACATACTGTGTGAATGATGTACATGAGCTTAAGAACTTTAATCGCTCTATTACGCCAACATGTATGACTTATAATAATCATACAGCACGTCAGATTAATCCTAGAGTATATGAGGTTCCTTTTATTGGTACGCAAGCTACAACGATGCAAACTGAAATGGAATCAAAACATTTGGTTGAACTAGAAGCTAAAATGGATAAGCTCTATGACATCACAGATAAGAATGATAAGATTATGAGATTACTTTCACAAAGTAGAAGTAATCAACTCATCCACCAAGGACAAACACGTTATTTTGATTTGATTAAGCAAACAAGAAGAGAATACACTCAAATTGAAGAACAAATCAACAGTTTGGGTAAAGACAAGAATCTTGCTAAATTAGACGAACAAATCGAAAAGGCTAGAAATATCCGTAAGCAATTAAGATTGGATTCTGAAACTTTTGTTGGTGATATTGCAACTCAACGTGATGAACGTCAACGTATTTTAGATTTAATTGAAGACGTTAAAATTAAACTAGATGAATTCGGTGCTAGACAGAAAGAATTAAGTCATAAACACCCCGAAAAACTCAGTTTAGCAAACACACAATTTTATGCTCTTAAATCCAAATTTAAACAAGATCATGATAAAATTACATCTTACTTAGCACAATCCAATATTTCATTAAACTCACAGGTCATTAAGGCTGGAGCTGATTTAATTAATCAGATGAAAAATTATATTGATCTCTTCCATTTTGGTGCTGCCCCATCAATAGAACAACTCATCTATTTTGAACAAGAAGCACAAAAGATTAGAAACAATAATTTGGTGCGCTACGAACAAGAAGCGACTGAACTTCGTAGAAGCTCTGAAATTGGATTTAAAGAAGAATTTGTTGGTAAGCTTAGAGCAAGCATTGAAAATGCACAACAACAAATCGCTGAGTTAAATGTTGCACTTAAAGGTAAAACCTTTGGTACTGATAGCTATCAGCTCATTTATAAGGCAAGTGATAATCCTGATTATAAACTATATTATCATATCATCATGGGTAATGAAGCAATTGTAAAACATACTTTATTTACTGAAGGATTATCTAAGCGAAATGAAACAATTCTTATGGAATTATTTGAAAAAATTGCTTCAAATGATCCCGAATATGATATGCTCACCTATAAATATCTAGACTATAGAAATTACATGGCTTATGATATTGAAGTGACCAATCAAAACGGGAATAAATCATATTTTTCGAAGGTTTCAAAAGAAAAAAGTGGTGGAGAAACGCAAGTACCATTCTATATCGTTATTGCAGCGTCCTTCCAACAGCTACTTACTAAGAATCGCCGTGTCGATTCAGGTTGTATTGTCTTATTTGATGAAGCATTCAATAATATGGATGAAAGTCGTATTGATGCGATGATGAAATTCTATAATAGCTTAAGCATTCAACTTCTGATTGCTGTGCCACCACAACGTGTATCTAACATCATTAATTATGTCAATACATCCTTAGTTATTGTTAAGGAAAACGATTATGCAATTGTTGAAACATTTAAAGATGAAAGAATGATTAGATTATAAATAAAGATGACCCCATTGGGCCCTCTTTTGCAATAAGAAAGGTGATTATATGAAAAAAATTGAAATAAATGATTTAAAAAAACTACAACAAAATTATGATAACAAACCTGTTCAACAAGCTCTAAAACGTGTCTTAATGAAAAATGATTTAGCCAATCTTTTTGATAAGCAAGAACAGAAACCTTTAACACAGTTTCGCTTTTCCAATGAGATTAAAACGTTACCTGTAGCTAACCAAAAGCAAAGTGGTAGATGCTGGATTTTTGCAGGACTTAATGTTTTAAGAGAAATCATTGCCAAGAAATATAATATCAAAGAATTTGAGTTGTCTCAAAACTATACAGCATTTTATGATAAGTTTGAAAAGATCAATTATTTTATTGAAGCGATTGATGATTTTCTTGATGCTGATCAAGATGATAGAACTTTACAACATCTCTTAAAGACTGGTATTCAAGACGGCGGTCAATGGGATATGTTTGTGAGCTTAATTGAAAAATATGGTATTGTTCCTAAGGATGCTATGGAAGAGTCTACATCATCATCTAGCACGAAATTTATGAATCAGATCATTAATTTAAAACTCAGACAATATGCAGCGAATGCAAGACATTTGTTTGCTGATGGTAAGAAGAGTGAAATAATTTCGCTAAAAGCTCAAGCATTAGATGAATTTTACACTTTCTTATCAACTAATTTTGGAACACCTCCTAATAGATTTAATTTTGAATACATATCTAAAGAAGAATATAAAATCATTAAGGATTTAACACCTCAAGCATTCTATTTTGAGCATGTTGGAGATATCTTAAAAGATTATGTTTCTATTATCAATTCACCTACGAAAGACAAACCTTTTATGAAGACATACACTGTCTCATATTTAGGTAACGTTATTGGTGGAAGAAATATTAAATATTTAAATCTTGAGATGAAAAATCTTAAAGAACTCGTGTTAAAGCAATTATTGGATAATGAAATTGTTTGGTTTGGTTCTGATGTAGCACGATACGGAGACCGCAAATTGGGTGTTTGGGATGATCAATCCTATGATTTAGATCAAATGCTTGAAATGAGTTTAGTATTATCTAAAGAAGACCAACTTGACTACAGTCAAAGTGCAATGAGCCATGCGATGGTGATTACAGCAGTTAATTTAGATGAAGGAAAACCTAATCGTTGGAAAATTGAAAATAGCTGGGGTGATACCACCGGTAACAAAGGCTATTACTTAGCTTCAGATACTTGGTTTGATCAATTTGTCTACCAGGCTGTTATCCATGAAAAATATTTGTCAGAAGAGCAAATAAAAGCATGGAAAAAGGAACCTAAAGTCTTAAAACCTTGGGATCCAATGGGTGCACTTGCTAAATAATGAAATTAAGAGCTTCGGCTCTTTTTTTTATAGTATGTTTTTGATATAATAAATAGGCCGGGACGTGGCGTAGCTTGGTAGCGCGCTTGGCTGGGGGCCAAGAGGTCGCAAGTTCAAATCTTGTCGTCCCGACCATTAAAAAAAGCGATTTTATCGCTTTTTTATTTTTATGTATTTTTAATTGTTAAACGTCAGATGTTAATGAAACATAATCTGAAGTTAATGTAATACTCAGATTACCATTTCTTACTCTTAGTTGATCTAGAAATTTCTTTTGATCAATCGTACTCTTCATTTTAATAATGAATGTTAATTCAAACATTGTACCAAAATCAGTTGTTTTAACTTTTTGAAGTTGATGACTCATCAAATGTTCTTTAAAGATATCATCAAATGCATTTGCATAATTAAGATTTTCGGGAATAATAATTTTGAGTTTAGCATGATTGGAACGATCTTTATCTATTTTAAAGAAATAAAGGATGAATAAAATAATTGAAATGAAGGTTGTAATTACTAATGCATATCCAAGATATCCCATCGCTGATGCTAGCCCTATGCCTACAGCACTTAGAATATAGGCAATATCCCTCGAATCAGCAAGAGCAGTTCTAAATCTAACTAAGGCAAATACACCAGCTAAACTGAAAGCTCTAGCAAGATTATTAGAAACTAGCATAATTATGATTGAAATAACTAGGGGTAACATAAATAACGTTATGCTGAATGAGTGGTCATAAGCTGTTTTTTTATGTGTAAAGACAAATACTGAACTTAATACGGCACCTAACACTGTAGAAGTAATCAAAACGTAAATAATATGTGTCAATGTTAAAACGTCCATATCAATAATGAAAAAGGATGTAGTCATCTGTTGTTCCTCCTATTAATAATTGTTTATAAGCAGTTCCATATTTTGAAAAGCTTTGACTATAAAGTTCATATTCAGATAATTTTCTTGCTAACCAGAAAGGAAAATTATCTTCACTTTTAACTTCCATTAGTGAATAGTTCTGGTCTTCCAAGATTGGGGTTCCCCCATCAACTGTTAAATCAATATTTGTGTTTCTAAATAACATTTGATCATCGAAGGTTACTCTTAAGTCCTGTTTTGGAGCCATAAAGGCTAATCGTCTATATCTAATAAATGCACCTGGTTTCGCTTGATGAACCTTAATGAAATAATCAATCTCATCAAGGACTTGAAGGGCTTGTGGATCATCTAAGGCAGGTTTTATACCCTTCTCAAGATAGTCAACAGCCTGTTGATATGTCAAATCGATTCGTCTTTTATTAATACGACTTTCAAATTTTTTCTTTATTTCAATGAAAACATAATCATCAGCTTTAATTTTAGATGTGTAGCTTCTTAAGCGGAGCTTTTCTTTATATTTAGGTTTTGAAATTGAATTTCTGATGATACTGAAATCATGTGTATCGTAGTAAATATTGTGAATGTTATAACCTATCCCATTTGCAGAATAAGGATCAAGAACGAGGTGCTCCTTTAAAAATTCAATCATATCTTTTCTTTGTTTTTGTGTAATAATATATTTTCTTTCATATCGATTGAATATTGTATTTTGCATATATATACCCCAAATAAAGTGTTAGATTATGATAAGAAATGAAACTTAAATAATATGTGAACTTTTCAAAAATAATTATACCATTTAATGGCAGCATTCGTCTAATATCTTTTTGTTGTTTATTATTAATTTAACCTAGTTTTTAGATATTTGTCAATTTAAATCATACAATAGACATTTTCGTGTAAGCATGGTAAAATAATTATCGCGATGTGATTTGCACCCGTAGCTCAGTTGGATGAGAGCGTAACCCTCCGAAGGTTAAGGTCGCATGTTCGA
>CAZVDQ010000060.1:0-7217 GCA_964625435.1 uncultured Mariniplasma sp. | reverse complement strand
AGCCCGGACAGATGACTCCTGAAAACTTAAAGCATTTAGCGGAAAACGCTAGATTCGTGCCATTGTCGCAGGATGCATACTATATTGTATTGGAAGCTAAAGACGGAGAGACGAGTGTTATAAAAGTAACATATGCAAATAACAAAAAGTCCCCTGATATAAGTGCTGTAACTGGCAGCGAGAAGAATGACGTAGTTTCCAGGAAAGGCAGAAATGCAAAACCTGAACTTTTACCTGTTGCGGCAAGGGGTTTTGAGCTTAGAAGAGAAGAGTTGCTTGATAGGGCAGAGCAAGGCAGCCTATCAAGTGATGGCTTAAAGCAGACAGAGCAGATAAAAAATCAGCTTTATGATAATCTCATAGATCTACAGGAGATTAAACATACCCCCGCTTATCGTATTAAATTAGAGAATTTGAAAGAGGCGTATGGAGATAACAGGGTAGAGCTTGCGCTTAAAAATATAAAGTACATGAGCGCGAAGAAAGATTTTTTAAATAGATTAAAAGATGCAGTAAAATCTGACTTATATAGTGGTCTTAAAACTGAAGAAGCATGGATAATATCAGGTTTAACAACATATATAATATCGGTTCTTTCAGGTAACGAGTACTTTAATGAAACTAAAAGAGCCTATATCTCATTAGGTAAAGATGCCTTTTTAGTTTCTAAAAAAACAGAAGCAACGGTGGGAGACTTTTCTATAAAAACTGCCACAGAAGAAGATGTGCAGAATGAGAAGAATTATAAAGTATTAATGCTTTCAGCAGATAAGTGGGTTGTGGGTTGGGCGCTTATACTCTCTAAGCAAGGTAACCAGCATAGGGATAAATATACTATTAATAATCTAAGCGGCATGGTCAAGGCCGTCCAATTTTCTAATGGAACACCAGACACATTAAGAAATCTTACATGGAATTACGAAACAAAGATAAGACAATTTGCTGAACCATTTTTACCTGGAGTGCAAAAAGCGCTTAGAGAAGCCAGTATTACTGACACAGATTTCCAGATAAAAGCATCTTCTGGCGGGACGGTTAGTCTTTTAAGTGACAAGGAAAAGGCAGCAGAAAAGTCCGTTGAAAAAAAGATAGAGCTTAAGCAGGACATGCAAAGAATTGCAGAAGTAGAGAATCTACATAAAAACTATTTAGACGATGCGCTTACGTATAATGAGCTGCTGGAGAAGCTTGAGGGTAAACTAGAAAATACTAAGAATGTTGTATTTAATAAGGATATTTTACCTGTAATAGAAAAACTTAGACGTGAAGTTGGAGAATTAATTTTTGCTAAATTAGAAGATATACGAAGTAACTTAGAAGTAGAGAAGGCCAAACTTGGAAAAATTGGTTTTAGCGATGATCTTGAGGCGAAATTAGCTGGTTTTAGCGATTCTCTTGAGAGGGTAAATACGGAATTAAAGATCATAAAATCCCAAGTAGATACTCTAGAAAAGAGAGTAAATGATTCTTTAAAAATGGTTCAACAAGAAAAAGAATTACCAAAAGAGCTTGCATCAGAGCTTGCTAGCATGTCCATGAAAGATTTCAAGGTGCGCGTTAAAAATACAATAGAAAATGTGCAAAAATATCAAACTGAGTTAAGGGATATTAAGAAAAAGCTGCAAAAATTGCGTTTAACGTATAGCCGGTTTAATATATTATCAAAGCATAAAATTACACAATTCATACAAGATATAAAAAAGCAGGAAAATAGTATCCTTTCAAATAGGCATTATAGTAGTTTTTCTAATTTTCTTGTAAGCGGAAAACCTGAAAAACTCACGCAACAACATATAGAAGAGCTTGTACAATTTGAAGCGGAAGTGCACAGAATTAAAAATCAAATAGATGACCTACAAAAGAAAATAAACGCTTCTCTAAAAATTGCTCCAAAAGAAGGGGCCCCAAAAGTAGAGCCTGAGGCTGCAGCAGTAGTTTCAGAAAAAGAGGCAGGAACACTCGTTAGTAGCATGCTAGATGATGTAAGCAGCCAGAAGCGAAGATTAGACGGTCTTTTCGCGCAAGCAGAACTATCTAAAAAACAAAAACTCCCAAAAAATATTTCATCGGAAATCGAAAGCATTGATAAGGCAATAGGTTCATTAATATTTAATGACTTAACACCTGTAAAAGATAGATTAGAGAATCTATTAAGCCCGCTTGCTGATAACGATTTAGCTGATTTTAACGAAAGACTCAAACAGGCTCAAGCAAAAGCAGATAGAATAGGAAATCGCATAGATAACCTGGAAGAGAGGATAAATACTTCTCTGGGAATCGCTCCGGAAGCAGCTGCCCCAAAAGTAGAGCCTGAAGAAGAGACAGCGATAGGAGCCGAAGGCATTATCAGAGAGACGGGCGTTAAACCTAAAGAAGGCTTAGGGGATATCCTAAAAACGGAAATAGAGCCTTTGCTCGATAGGGGTATTAATCCATCCAATATAATAAGCAAGCTTAAGGTACAGATTGATGCTGCCCGCAATATGGTTAAAGGGGTAATGTATCTGATTCCAATGGGCTTTGGAAAGAGCCTTACATTTAGGTTAGCAGGCTTTATGCTTGCCAAAAAGATGGGCTATAACCTAAAGAATAATAAAGGCGTTCTCCTCACGACTGTGTCGCAGGATTTAGCGAAAAGAGATGCTGAGGACGCAGGTAAAATATTATCAGGATTTGAAATAAGTGTGGGCGTTTTAGCAGATGACGGAGCAGGCCAGAAGATATGGATGAGCTATGATGTGACATCTGGTGAGCTTGTAAGATCAGAAGGTCCGTCAGATGTGACATTTGGTACCGTTGACGCTTTTGTGCATACATATGAGAATGAAGAGAGCGCAAAGAGCCTGAGCGAGAGGGTATTTTCAGTAAGTGGTAGAAAATATTTCATGTTATTTGATGAAGCGGATGTTGCTTTAATCGAACAGCTCGGCACGCCTTTTATCATATCAGGCGGCGAGGCAAAGAATAAAGAGATAATAAAGAAGAGGTATATTGTCGCGCACGAATTGACAAAAAGATTATTAAGTGAAAAAACAATTGAACAGGCAGCGAAGGCAGGTCTTATAGATATATCAGAGATGTCAGCCAGTAAGCGTATCTATCTCACTAAAGAGGGAATAAGCGCGTTAAAGGGTATACTTGCCAGTGAAGATTACGCGAACTTAGATAAAGAGGCTGGATTTGCCAGTAGTGACATTACTATTTGGGAAGGCCTGGTTAGTCAGGGTTTAAGTGTTGAAGGTTGTTACAAAAGGGGCATTGATTATACCGTAAAGGATAACAAGATAATCCTGATAGATGAGACAAGTCATACAGAGATGCCCGGCAGGCGTATGCAGTCAGGCTATCACTCGGCATTAGAGGCAAAAGAGAACTTAGATGTTGAGCCTGATCAGGTTACTACCAATACCATGATGCTTAAGGGTTTTCTCGCGAGCGAGATAATAGATGATTTTTCAGGCGCGAGTGGTACCATGGATAAAAAGTTTATGAAACGCGTTCATGGTAAAGAGGTTAAAGAGCCCAAACTTAACAAGGCAGATGTATCAAGGCGTGAAGATAAGATAAGGATGTACAAGGCCGAGGATACCAAGTGGGAAGGTTTTTATAATGATATCCTGGAAAGGATCAAAAACAAGCAAGCTGTTCTGATAAACGCGCAAGAGGGTATGCCTGATAAGATAATAGAGGAGATACAGGAAAGATACAAAAAACAATATGGCGAGGATGAATATAGCCTGCGTTTTCCAATAGCGCGAACTAATGAAGAGCTTAACATACGCGTATTTAACGCTACATCATTAACAGACATAAGAGAGATAGAAAAGACCGCAGGTAACCCCGGTGCTATAACTATAGTCACAAATCGTGGCACAAGAGGAGTTGATGTAAAACAAGATAAGCAGGCCGCTGTTATAGAAAAAGGCATTGATGAGGCAGCGGCAAACCTGGTAGGAAATGGCGTATATTCATACTCAACATATATACACGAATCAAAGGCAACGGATACTCAGTTCAGGGGCAGGATAGCTAGATTACCCGGTACAAGAGGGGTCTGGACAGCGTATTGGTCATGCGAAGATGAGATATTTATAAAACATAAAGACAACGAAGGTGTCAAGACCGCGCTGCCATCACTATTACATGAGATAGAAGTTGCCGGTGAACCGGTGGATGTGAATGATGCGCAGGAGTCAAAAAAGATAATAGACCTAATAAGCGTATTAAGGGACGCTATAACTGATTCTAAGATAGAACAGTTTAAGCAGGATGAGCCGTTTGAAGAGGAGATAGAGAGGAGAAAATCTTCTATCAAAGTGTTGAGAGAAGCTGTGTTAAATGAAAACTTTGCCGATAAGGGCCTAAATAAATTTATGCCGGGAATAGAAAAACTTGCTTCTACTATCCGGGATACGCAAGGACTTAAAGTTATGGATGAATTCAGGATGGGCCTACTTGGTATATTTGATGAGGCCTTATCTATGTACCTGGATCCCGTACTTGACGCGCGCAGCAGATTGAGCCAGGAGATGCAGTCCGCTAAATGGAAGGGTGTTATTACTCAGGCAAAGCCGGTTATAAATTTCAGGACCATATCAGAGATAGCATATGAAAAGGCTATGAGATATATACAGGATGCTGATGTATCTAAAATGGCATTGGAAGTATCCCAAACAGGTAAACGGGCTCCGCCTTCTGCTTTTGCTCGCCGTGCCCGTGATGCGCTCGGCAGGGTGCGCAAGAATATAGCGGGTGTGTTATTAGCAGGCTCCATTATAGGTACGGGATTATGGTTTCTTGGCAAGGCAATGGCTGTGTTTAATCTTGTAGGCATGATTATGGCAGGAAACACAGCTCTTCTTTCGCAATCATTATTAATTAAATCAATATTAGGATTATCCACGCTACTTCCTATTACCGCGTGGATCGGCATAGCCGCGTTTATTATTATAGCGGGTATCACGCTCTATCAGACGCATCTCAAGCTTTTCAATCAGGTGTATCAGGAAAAGATGATGACAAGCCTTGGGCTTGTTGTGCGCGGAACATTTACCAGGCAGGAGCTTGTTAGGGCTATATTGAGTATACCTGTTACCGCGTTATCTATGTTAGCCTCTGCCGCGCCTCTAGTTTCAATATTTACGTTAATCTCAGCCGTAGTCTTTCCAACGGCTGCTGTATTGTTAATCCCTATAGCCGTCATAATAGGTGTTGCGGGACTTATATCTATCGCGATACTTGTAAATCCGATTACATCAAAAAGTCTCCAATCTGAAAAATTAAAACAACCCGGTGATATAGCCCGCGGTATGCGTTCTCTCTCCTTTGGCCTTGGCGCTGTTTCTATAGGTGTCGCGTCTGTTATGTTTATTTCATCTATTGCAGGCATATTGATCCCTGTTACAGCTATTATACTTAGTACTATCATATCTAAGAGGGTGCTTTCAAGGTTTTATGATAATAGACTTGAAAGCTCATACTCCGCAAAGAGAGCCAAGAGGATAGGTCTTGAGTTATCCCCATTGATATTCGCGGGACTAGCAGGGCTTGCGCTTTTGATAAGTAGTAGCGCTACAGCATTTGCTGTTACTACATCTATATTTTCAGCACCTCTTGCTATAATGGCTATTCTGTATTTTGTAGCGCTGCCTTATATGTCATCTCGGTTAGGTCGCGTGGAATCCGAGGCAGTCGATTCCGGGCGTAAAGGTACTGCCATAAAAGAAGGATTGCAGGCAGGTTTTACAAATATTCGAACTCTTTGGATAGGTTTTGGCGCGTTAGCTGCGATTACAGGCAGTGCGATGATGCTTATCGGAACCCTTCCTTTATGGGGCGTTGTTATTGCTGGGATTGAGGTCTTTGCCATATCTACAATAGTTATAATCTCAATATCCAGGTTACGTGCTAAGCGCGCTAAAGGAGAAGAGCTTAAAGGTATACAGGGCAAGATCGCGGAATACCTTACAGATAGCAGAAAAGCTACGCAGGCGCTTATGGCAACTACGACCCTTGCTGTAGCAGGGCCTGCTCTTGGTTCAGGTGGAATGCTTGCCTCTGTTGCTCAGGGCACGTATTCTCAGTCAGCCAATCAACAGCTTATAAATAATTTGAGTACCTTATTAGCTCCTTTCGGGATATTGCAAGATGAAAAGACCGCTAAAGAGATCCAGGATGATATAGTGTCTGTTAAAAAGCAGATAGAAGCAGAAGAAAAGATATTAGAATCGAGCTATGCACAAGGCCCTACTATACAGGCATCGAAGACCCAGGAGATAATACGCAAGAGGATAGCTGGATTGCAGGCAAGACTTGGTGGATTAGAAAAAGAATTAGTCAAGGCGCTCAAAGCGGAAACCACAGGTGCAACTAAAGAGAAACAAATAATACGCATGCCAATGCCTATACGTAAGCCTATAGCTATACCGGTAGAGGCAAAGGTAGAAGAAAAGATAGAAGAAAAGATAGAAGAAAAACCAGAGACAAAGGTAGAAGAAAAGGCAGTACCTGCTGCTGAGGTTAAAGAGCGAACTTATGAAGTTAGAAAAGGTGAAAGTTTATGGAGAATAGCAAGGAGATTGTTAGGCGATGGTAATAGATGGAAAGAGATATATGATTTAAACAAGAAAGTTATTGGTAAACTCCCCAGGCTTATCAAGCCTAAAATGGTTTTAACTATCCCGGGCTCGCCGGTACCGGTAATGGTTGATATTGCAGTTTCAGGTATCCAAAGATTGAAACAGCAGCCTGAGCAACAGGCAGAAGTTGTAACGTCATTACAGCCCGTAAAGAGGCGCGGGCCTGCTCAAGAACTCGCACCGTCACCGCCGCCGGAACAGACTGAGGCAAAGTCGGAAGCGGGGTTAGAAGTTTCAGGTGCGGCTATAGTTACAATGGGAGCACAGGCAAAGGTAAAGGAACAGGTAAAGGAACAGGTAAAGGAAGTGCTGTCTGAAGTTAAAGAGACTTATACAGTTGAAAAAGGCGACACATTATCACTAATTTCAAAAAAACTTAAAATCCCAGGAGGGTGGAGAGCATTATACAATGTAAATAGGGGTATGCTTACTAAAGGGTATAATTGGATAGAGCCTGGTATGATACTTCAAATTCCAGAAGCCGGGGCACCTGCAGCCATAGGATCTGGGATAAGGGGTATAGACGATAAGCTGCGTATGGCAACAAACATTGTTGCGTATGGAGAATTAGCAGATAAC
>CAZVDQ010000059.1:0-7244 GCA_964625435.1 uncultured Mariniplasma sp. | reverse complement strand
GACATTGATAACTAAACCGGGAGTATCTTATGAAAGATATCTTTAAGAATAAAGTAGTGCTTATCACGGGTGGCACAGGTTCTTTTGGACAGAAATTTACAGAAATTATCCTAAAGCATTATAAGCCTAAAAAACTTATAATATTTAGCCGCGATGAGATGAAGCAGTATGAAATGCGAAAGAAGTTTAACCATAAAAATATAAGATATTTTATAGGCGATGTGAGAGATCCGAATAGGCTCCACCGAGCTTTTAATGGAGTAGATATTATAGTGCATGCCGCGGCGTTAAAGATAGTCCCTACGGCAGAGTATAATCCTTTTGAGGCAGTAAAGACTAATGTAATAGGTGCGGAAAACGTAATAAACGTTGCTATTGATAATAATGTAAAAAAAGTTATTGCTTTAAGCACGGATAAGGCTGCTAATCCTATAAATCTTTATGGTGCAACTAAGCTCTGCGCGGAGAAGATGTTTGTCGCGGCAAACAGATATTTACCGTGCGGAGCGAAGTTTAGTATTGTGCGTTATGGTAATGTATCTGGCTCAAGAGGTAGTGTAGTGCCGTTTTTTAGAGAATGTCGTCAAAAGGGCGAGGTCCCGATAACTGATCTTCGTATGACGCGTTTTTGGATAACATTAGAACAGGGAGTTAACTTTGTGCTTAAATGCCTTAATGATATGCGGGGGGGAGAAATTTTTATACCTAAGATACCGAGTATAAAGATAACTGACCTTGCGAAAGCGATATGCCCAAAATGTACTCAGATAGTAGTAGGCATACGTGCGGGCGAAAAACTTCATGAAACCCTTATTTCTGCAGATGACGCATGTTTTACTATTGAGAAGCAGGATAGGTTTATTACTATGCCAGATGTAATTTTTGGCAGCAGTAGGAAGAAGCTAGCAGGTAAGAGGCTTTCTGATTCATTTTCTGGTTATACCAGTGAAAATAATAAGCAATACTTTTCTGTTAAAGATTTAAAAGTTTTACTGCATGATGATTTAAGAGATTAAGGAGTTGGTATGAGAACTCCTATGATTAGCTATAGTTTTATAGGGAAAAGACATATAAAAAATATGTTGGAAATAGTAGTTAAAATATCTGCATTTAATATTGACCGAAAGGCATCAAAATTTATTTAGGAAAATATGAATAAAGGCATAGTTTTAGGCATAATACAGGTACGGATGGGTTCAACCCGACTGCCCAAAAAAGCTCTTAAAGAGGTTGCAGGTAAGCCTCTTTTATGGCATCTGGCAGAAAGGGTAAAGGCATCTTCTTTAATTGATAGAGTAGTCATTGCAACTGCTGATACAGCAGATAATCTCCCTATTGTAGAATTTGCCAAAGCTCATGATATATCATATTTCGCAGGAGATGAGCAGGATCTGGTTAGCAGGTTCTATAATACTGCGAAAGCTTTTAATGCTAAAATTCTAGTACGTATAACAGGTGATTGCCCATTGACAGACCCGCACGTTATTGATAAGCTTATCGGTTTTTATTTAGATAATAAGACTAAATATGACTATGTAAGCAATACAATGAAACCAACCTATCCGCATGGCTTGGATGCTGACGTTATTCCTTTTAGCACCATTGAAGATATGCATTATAGGTTAAAGGATAATTTTTGGCGGGAATGGTTTACGAGCTATATTATAGAACACCCCAATTACTATAGGTTAGCTAACATAGAACATGATAGGGGCTTATCGTATTTGCGTTGGACCATAGATTATGAAGAGGATTTTTTATTTATGAAGGAAGTGTTTAGCAGACTATACAAGAAGGGCAAGATTTTCCTGATGAAAGATATATTGGAGCTTCTAGATAAAGAACCGTGGATTACCGATATAAACAAAAAGTATTCACGTAATACAGCTTACTATGAAGCAAAAAAGGAGGCCGGAAAATGAAGCAGGCATTTATAAACGGGGGGAAAGTACTGCTAAGAGGTATAGAAAGAGAAGACTTGACAAATCTTATGCAATGGATGAATGATTCAGATGTAACGCACTTTCTTTTTATGGGAGATCGGCCAGTGCATTTAGAGCAGCTTACAGAACAATACCAGAAGCAGATTAATGCCTCTGATGAGGTATCATTGGCAATTGTTGAGAAGAAAAAGAATAAGATAATAGGATGGTGTGGCCTATATAGGATAAATTGGATATCGCGCCATGGAGAATATAGAGTCTTTATAGGTGAGAAGAGGTATTGGAATAAGGGCATAGGCAGTGAAATTGCTAAACTGCTTATAGGATATGGTTTTGAAAAGCTTAACCTGAATAAGATCTGGCTCGGCGTTAATAGCTCTCATAAAGGTGCATCCTGCTCTTATAAGAAAGCTGGTTTTATCAAGGAAGGCTTGTTGAGGCAGGAGATATATAGAAACGGACAATATTATGATGCTGTAAGAATGAGTATACTAAGAAAAGAGTATAATCCAAAGATATGAAGATATATAAGACAGCTATAATAGGTTGCGGTAATATCGCTAGTAATTTTGATAAGAAGAGCCTGTCAGGTAAGGCATACACACACGCGGGGGCTTATCATCTTAATCCCAAAACAAAGAATATTGCCGTATCAGACCTCTCTCAATCGAGATTAGATTCTTTTGCTAAAAAATGGGGCAATAAATCAGTATACACGGATTACAGGGATATGCTTAAGAAGGAGAAGATAGATATCCTGAGTATATGTACCCCAGCATCGAGCCATCTGGATATTGTAAAACAGGCTTGCAGGTATCCTGTAAAGGCTATATATTGTGAAAAGCCGGTAACTGATACCGTAAAACAGGCAAAAGAGATGATATCTGTTTGCAGGAAGAATAATGTTATTCTCATGATAAATCATCAAAGGCGTTTCGGCCCGTTCTATCGGGAGCTGAAAGATAAGCTATCTATGGATAAACTCGGTACAGTACAGCAGGCTGCATTGTATTATACAAGAGGAATACGAAACACCTGTACGCACATGATAGACCTTTTTTGCTTTTTGTTAGGAGAGCCAAAGGAGGTTATGGCATGGTATAGTAAAAATATGTCGCCATTTGAGAACGATCCTAACATTGACGGTTATATAAGATTCAAAAGTGGAATAACCGCGTGGCTTAAGGCGTGTGATGACAGAAATTATCTTATATTGGATATGGATATTATTACAACTAAAGCACGTATCTCTCTTGGTGACAAGATAAAATGTTTTAAAGCCTTGCCCGGAAAGAATTTGCTTAAAAGAAGAGAGCTTTTTGAATGCAAGGAATCATTTTTTAGGTTTGAGTATCCTGATTACGGCATGTCCTCGTTGACTTATGGAGTTTCTCATATAATAGACTGCATAGAACATAAAAAGAGGCCATTATCTGCCGGAGAAGAT
This sequence comes from uncultured Mariniplasma sp., assembly GCA_964625435.1. Lineage (GTDB taxonomy): Bacteria > Bacillota_I > Bacilli_A > Acholeplasmatales > Acholeplasmataceae > Peloplasma. The sequence continues at coordinate 3,854 of CAZVDQ010000059.1, read as the reverse complement.
GCAATTAAGTCTTTGCAGATTATAGAGAAGATGCTATTATCAGCAAAGAATAATAAGAGGCATAAAATAGCTTTATAATAGGAGATTAATTAGGTATGAGCAAAAGACTGGCATTATTAGGTGGAGAAAAGACAAGAAAAGAGCTATTTAATCCATATCCGATCATAGGAAAAAAAGAGAAAAAAGAGATTATGGATGTGCTTAGTACGGGTAAGTTATCTGGGTTTATAGCCCAGCAGGGAGAATATTTTTTAGGTGGGGAGAAAGTGCGTAAATTAGAGTCTGATTTTAATGCGTATTTTAAATCAAAATATGCTATAGCAGTCAATTCAGCTACTGCTGGGCTTCACGCGACAGTAGCTTCTTTAGACATAGGGCCCGGAGATGAGGTTATCGTAAGCCCATATACAATGAGTGCTTCTGCTTCTGCAATATTGATGGCAAATGCTATCCCTGTATTTGCTGATATAAGGGAGGATACATATTGTATAGATCCTGCTGATATAAAACGCAAGATAACCCCCAGGACAAAGGCTATTATTATTGTGCATCTTTTTGGCCAGTCAGCTAATATGGATGAGATCATGGCTATCGCAAAGAAACACAAGATAGCAGTTATAGAAGACGCGGCACAATCACCTTCAGCTACATATAGAGGCAGATTTACAGGCGTAATAGGAGATGTCGGCATATTCAGTCTTAATCAGCATAAGACAATAACTACTGGCGAGGGCGGTATGATCTTAACAAATAATCGCATTATCGCTGAAAAGGCCAGGCTTATTCGAAATCATGGTGAGGTTATAAAGTCTAATGTGAAATTAGGCAATATCGTGAATCTATTGGGATGGAACTATCGCATGACAGAGCTCGAGGCTGCGGTAGGTATAGGTCAATTTGGGAGGCTTGATTTTTTGACTGAGTACAGAATCGTTTTAGCAGATTACCTTACAAAAGAGCTTAAAAAATTGAATCTTCCAGGTATTGAATTGCCTGTGATCTCTCCAGAGAATAAGCATGTATATTTTTTGTACCCTATGAAATTTAAAGAGAAAATTATCGGCATAAAGAGGAAAACCTTTATAAAGGCCATTAACGCGGAAGGCATACCTTTTGGTGCGGGATATGTGAAGCCTATATATCTTGAGCCTATGTATCAGGAAAAGATCTGTTATGGCAAGCATGGTTGCCCTTTTAAGTGTTCTTTATACAAGGGTAGGATCGATTATAAGAAGGGTATATGCCCTGTAGCGGAAAGAATGCACTTTAAGGAGCTTATAGTGACTCCGATGTGTAAATATTCTTTAAAGAAAAAAGATATAAAGGATATTGTCTCTGCGTTTAAAAAGATATTTAATAATATAGAACCACTGCGTAAACTTGAACAGAACAGATAGGTGTTTTAAAGTGGGTAAATCTCAAGCTAATGTGAGCTCTATGTGAAAAGGATTCTAATAACAGGAGGAAGCGGGCTCTTAGGAGGCAATATCGCCAAAATGGCAGTTTCCAAGTTTGATGTATACGCGACGTACCATCAAAACAAGGTAAACTTAAGAGGCGTTAACTATTTTCAGATAGATATTAGTAAGGCAGAAGATATTTCTAAGATAGAAGATATAAGACCTGATTATATAATTCATTGCGCTGCTCTAACAGACCTTGATTATTGTCAGGAGCATATTGATCTGGCATACAGGTATAATGTAATAGCCAGTATTAATATAGCAGAGATTGCTAAGAAGCTTAAGGCAGGTCTTATACATATATCTACAGATAGCTTGTTTGACGGAAAAAAAGGGGATTATACAGAAACAGATTTACCGAATCCAATTAATATATATGCTAAAACTAAGCTGGAATCAGAGATTAAGGTCTTGTCTATATATCCTGATGCCTGTGTTGTGCGAACCAATATATACGGTTGGAATATGAGAGATAAGTTTAGTTTGGCAGAATGGATGCTCGACACACTTTTGAAAAAAGATAAATTAAAAGGCCTGAAAGATGTTTATTTTGCGTCTACATTTGTAAATGATTTAATAGGTATACTTTTTAAATTACAAGAGATAAGGTATAAAGGCATAATTCATGTTGCAGGAAGTCAAGGGTGTAGTAAATTAAATTTTGCTTATAAAATAGCAGAGGTATTTAGTCTTGATAAGAAGCTGATAAAATCTATTTCTTTGGCTGATATTGGATTTTTTACGCCGCGTCCAAAGAATACAATCTTGAATGTATCAAAATGCCAGGAATTGCTAGGTATAAAGTTTCCAAATGTTGAAGAAGGTCTGAAGAATATGAAAGCGCTTGAAGGCAAAGGGTATGTAGATGAGCTTAAAGGTGGCAGGTAAAAAGATAATTGCTGTAATACCCGCACTTAATGAGGAAAAGACAATATCGGATGTGCTGCGAAACATAAAGCACCACGTGGATGAGATAATATTGGTAGATGATGCCTCGTTAGATAAGACAGCAGACATTGCAACTTCTCTCGGAGTAATTGTAATATCAAATAGAAAGAATATGGGGTATGACAAAAGCATAGAAAGAGGTTTTAAGGAGGCTCTAAAAAAAGGAGCTGATATTATTTTTACATTTGATGCTGATGGACAGCACTATCCCTCTGATATACCGCTTATTCTAAAACCAATACTCAATGATGAAGCAGATCTTGTTGTGGGTAAGAGGCCGTATCATGCTAGATTTTTTGAGATGCTCTTTGCTTATATATCAAAAAAGATGACAGGAATAGATGACCCGCTTTGCGGTTTTAAGGCATATCGAATCGATGTATACAAGGATATAGGTTATTTTGATAAAATCTCATCAATCGGGACACAATTAATGTTTAATGCTTACAGGAAAGGTTATCGTATAAAACAGCAGGATATCAGCCTCAGCAAAAGGACGGATGCTTCACGATTTGGCAGAAGAATTAAAGGAAACTGGAAGATATTCAAGGCTATGTTAAGAGTTTTACGGGTCAATGGAGTCAATGTATGAAAAAGATTAAGATAGGAGATAGACTGATAGGTGAAGGAGAACCAGCATATCTTATTGCTGAGATTGGTTCTAATTTTGATGGCAGTATAGAACGGGCAAAGATGCTTATAGATTTGGCAAAGAGAAGCGGTGCGGATGCTGTTAAATTCCAATCTTTTAAAACAGATAGGATTATCTCAAGAGAAGGATTTGAGGGTATGCTTGTGGGGTTTCAGTCAAAATGGAAGAAGTCTGTTTATCAGGTGTATAAAGATGCTGAATTTCCCAGAGAATGGCATAAAGAGCTTTTTGATTATGCTACAACAAAAGGCCTTGATTTTTTCTCAGCACCTTACGATATAGAGGCTGTTGATATTCTCAACAAGTTGAATGTATCTGCTTTTAAGATAGGTTCAGGTGACATCACATGGCATGAGATATTGCGTTATATAGCAAGCAAGAATAAGCCTATTATCCTTGCAACAGGGGCAAGCACCCTCAAAGAGGTGGATGAGGCTGTTCAGACTATACAGTCAGAGAATAACAATGAGATTATCTTGCTGCAGTGCGTTACAAACTATCCTGCGCATTTTGAGTTTGCAAATATACGCGCTATGAAGACAATGGGTAAGAAATTTAATTTACTTACAGGTTATTCAGATCATACACCTGGAAGTGTAGTTGCCTTAGGATCGGTTGCATTAGGTGGGTGCATCATAGAGAAACATTTTACTGACGATAAAACTAGGATTGGCCCAGACCATCCCTATGCCTTGGATGGAAAAGATTTTAAAGAGATGGTCGATAGTATAAGAAAACTGGAGAAAGCTTTAGGTTCTCCGCATAAAGATTTATATGAAGAAGAGAAAGAG
>CAZVDQ010000058.1:0-7471 GCA_964625435.1 uncultured Mariniplasma sp. | reverse complement strand
TCAAATCACCAACTAAATCATTAAGCCATTGCATACCTAAAATCTGTTTTAATATGAACTCTCCCAATTTAGACACCACATGAGACACAGGCTGTGTCTATAATTTCAGTTTTTTCAAAAAATGATCTAGTAGTCTCAAATAATTCTTGATTCAATCGATAATGAACCCATTTACCTTCTTTTTTTGAAAGCACTAGTCCACTACTTGTCAGTATAGACATATGATGGGATAATGTTGATTGACTAATATTAAATTGTTCAAGAATTTGACATGCACACTTATTTTCCTTCGTTAATATTTGAACCACCTTAACTCTTGTTTCATCAGCAAGAGCTTTAAAAATTTCTGCATATTGATTTATTTTCATTTTTTTTACCTCATATCGATACTTATCAATATGATTATACTCGATATATCGACGATTATCAATATGTTTTTTGATTTTTGTAAAAAAAAAGCTCAAATGAGCTTTTATATACCGCGTTCTTCAGGGTGATTACTGTAATAATCAAGTTGAGTTTCAATATCAGTAATTTTAGAAGTCATATACCATTCAACATTTCTTAGATCAAATCTTAGATTTTTCATTGCATCGACAACCATATCATCATATAAAGCCTTTTGAGTGTTGTACTTAGTTAAGAAATCGCTATATGAAAATAAATGGTTTTCAGGATTAATTAGATCTGTAAGATATGTTTCATATTTAAGTTGATATTTTGAAACATTGAGAATTCTATCGACTAATGGATGAGAAAATTCTATCACGCTCAAAAAATATGCATTGACATTTCTCCATTCATAAATATCCATACCCACAGTATAATTACTAAATACAGGTTCAGCAGTCCATCCTTGGCCAAATCCGTGGTCATAATCGTAAGGAATCATCATAAAATGATCATTTACATCGTCATGATAGAGATAATAATTATTAGCCATCGCCCGGTAGTCATCAGGATTACCTAGCAATACACCAATTGCTAATTGTTTTAAAAACATATCGACTTCAAATGAATTATCAATATATGATACAAAATCTACATCGTTTAAATTATTGATTTGACTAATAAAGGTAATTAAATCAGTCGTATCATCTGCTTTTTCATTTGTTTTAAGATCATAGGTTGGTCTAAAATTTGTACTTACATCTTTATGTCCAATTTCAATCGGTGAATAGGTATCTTGCAAAGATGCTGGTGAAAATTGCTGCCACAAGCACTTATAAAGATTGCCTTCAGCTTCATCATTTGTCATTCTTCTTTTTAGAAAGAACTCATCAATAGGTTCAAATAAAGTGTAGATACCATAATAATGGACTTGATCTCCAATTTGAATGTAGAGATTTGCTAGTGTTGTTGTTGCCGCATAAACACCAAAATCATTAAATAAATCCAATGAAAATTTTTCTGTCAAATATGTAGGATCATCGTTTCTATTGAATTTCATATCAAGTTCTTCCATTTCAAATGCTGTTCGTTTCTTGTTAGCAGCTAAATCTGTTAATCCAAAATCTTCATCAAATGAAATTTTAAAATTTGACATGTTAAGTGTTCCATCGTCATTTTCAACTAATACTCTAGATAGATTTCCTCTCGTTCTTAACCCGATATCTGCGATTTGAACATCTCCTGTTTCATCAGTAAATGTCATGTTAGCTCTTGCATAATGATTGGTTCTTAAATCTCCACCAAATTGCTTAGCATAAGCCTTCATCGCATCATTTAACCCAGTCCATTCTTCAGTTGATATTTGAATTGTAATGGATTTTCTCATCTCATCATTAAACAATCTGTCAAATGCTTCAATGTTAACTCCTTCAACAACTGGATCTTCTGTTGTTGGAACAAACTCACAAGATGATAATACAAACACAAGTATAACTAAAAGAAATAGATAATTAATTTTTTTCATCATTTACCTCAATAAATTGTTTAAATTGATTCATACCATGCTTCGTTTGCTCTATAAAGAGATTCAAGGGAATATCATTTGTTTTTTCAAATCTAAATTCAACGTCCATTTTCCACAGTGTACCACCATTTTCTTCTGAAAAGGTATTGACACATCTGTTCCATGCACCAGGCATTTCGTAGATAATTGAAATCTGATGAGGCAATTGATTAGCCTCAACGTATACTTTCATTTTCATTTCTTGGTCTTTGTTTTTATAAACGAGATATCCTTCGCTTCCTGTATTGAAAAGAGTCCCTTTTATTAAATCAACTCTAAGTAAATTGGGCTCCCAGTGTTTCATCTGATCAGTATCAATAAAAAGACTTGTTACTTGATTGATTACTTCATTAATATGTAATTTTATCTCATATTTCATAAGCACACCTCTTTGATTAATTATAGCATAAAAAAAGCCGAAAATCGGCTTTTTTCCATTTCATTTTCATCTAATCAATATAGACTTTATCAAGATTTTCTTCAAAATATGTTTCAAACAGAATGCTTTCCATCACAGTCTTTGTTTCTAAATTGAAACTTAATAGCTGTGTATATGAAAGTGTATAAATGATACCATCAATGTAAACTCCACGGTCAATACCAACATAATAATCTGTTTGATCTTGTGCGATTACAATTGGATCAGAGATGATATCGTCAGGATTTGTTGCTCCAAAATCGATATAGAAGACTAGATATTCGCTAATGTAACTATAATTCCATTCATCGGCTACTGTTTGGTCATATCTCCAACTCATGACAGGAAATGCAATAATACCTTTTTCTGGAGAAATCATCATTGCTTTAGGATTATAAGAAGCTTCTGAGTAACTATACGAGAATATGCCTGCATCATCTTTATTGTTTAGTTGATATTCATCTAATGTTGAATCTGCATTATACGCACTAATTTTGAGTCCTGTCACACGACCATTATCATCTGCACTAAATCCAAAACCAATCAAATGATTATCATCATCCCAGACATGAAGGTAAGTACTATATCCTGGTTCTTCAATTGCTGAAGTTATTTCTGGGTGTGCAGGATCTGATAAATCAATCGTATAGAGTGGATCCGTTTGTTCAAATGTTACGACGTAAGCTTGATCTTCATTGAATCTAACAGATTTAACTGTTTCATTGATTTTACCAAGTCCTTCTTTGATTGAACCAACAATCTTAAGTTCATCTGTATCATCGTCTTCTGTGAGGACATAAAGTTCATTGTGAATAGGATTCCATGAGCTTGTTACGACTCTAAAAGTATCTTCATATTCATCCATCCAATATTGATCTCCAACATAACCTGGTAGCGTTTTTTGCCCTACATAGGTCACGGAAGCTGTTTCAGGATTTAAATCATATTTAACAATTTGAACTTTGGATTCATATGTATCAAAGGCATAAGAATAGTAATTATTAACTGTATATATTGCATCTGATGATGCATATATTTCAGATACTGAGCCTAAAAACGCTTGTGAAGTCACTTCATAGGTATCAAGTTTGATTCCTGTAACTACTGTCATACTATGGGCAGGAACATCTTCAAAATAATAGATTGAATCATAACCAAGATAGGAAGTTGTAATATCTCCATCTTGTGTTTCTTTATATTGTGGTCTTAACTCATCTGTATATAATGATTTACTTGAGACTAAGTAAAGCGCATCACCAATCAATCTGTGTTGATAAAAATTTGAGTCTGTTTCCAGTTTGTATTCTAATTCAAGTGTTTCTCTATTATAAACATACACAGCACCAGAATAAGCTGTATAAAGCCAACCATAATAATCTTGGCCATCTTCATAGGCATAAGGAACATATGAATACACATAACCAATAACAATCAATTGTGTATCAGTGATGTATAACGAATCCGTATACATATCACCTAAATCAATATCTGCTTGTGGGTCAACTGTTCCATCAAGATTCACATCAATCACACGAATATGATTATAATATCTCGTCGCATAATAGATTGTGTTCCCATCGGTTTTGACGATATCTGATTCATCGACACCTTCAACTTGATTATTGGTACCGATATAATCTCTTGTAGGAGATTCATCATTTAAAGCATCTTGAGGTGCACCAACTGCATCTTCTAGTACAGCTCCAGGAAAAATGCTATACCACCCTCCACCATTATTTGCTTCGTCAACTAATCTTAATAAATTTACTTTTGAACCAACAGGTGTTGCATTGAGTAAAACACGATCACCTAACATATTAGGTGCTAAAAAAGCACCTGAGGCAACCGTTGTTACTAAAAGTAAAGAACTTATCACAAATCCATATGATCTTTTCAACCAATAAATTCTTGGTATTTTTGGCATTGTTACAGATTGTGATTTTTGAAATATATTTAGTTTTTTATTCCACACAATGTCTCGCGCTAGCTGGACACCAAAAAAAATTACGATCACACTAACTATTGATACTAATATCCATCCGAATAAAGTCATCATTTATCCTCCTTTTTTTTGAATACCTAAAGCATTCTTAAATGATTTTACAAAGGAACGTGAGACTTCTAGATGAATTCCCGAAATAAGCTCAATATCTAATTTTGCATTTAGTGTCGTTCTAATATAACGAATTTTTGATAAATTCACTATGAATGATTTTCCGATGCGTGCAAAGTGATAAGGTTTGAGTATTTCTTCTAATTGGTAAAGTGGTTGTTTGATGATTTGATTGGTCATATCTGTTGTATGAATGTATATGTCTTCTCCAAAAGCTTCCAAGTAGGTTATTTCATGAACACTGAACTGTGCATAGCCTGAAGGTGTTTGAAATGTTAGTTGAGATTGCTCAATCGCTAGCATTTCTAGGATAGGACGTACTTTATCCAAATCATTTTCATCAAGAATAATTCCCACTTTATCTTTGGGAACTTCATTTGGATCATCAGTTAGGACAAGATCGAATTCTTTTGAAAGTTTTGAACGAATCTTTTCTATATCTTCTTTATTCCAAATGATTTTGAACATCTAGGTGCTCCTCCTATCTTCATTATAGATGTGTATCCTTAGTAAAAAAAGGGTTTCAGGACAAGATACATGATAGACCTGATAACTTGCAATTCTACCTCTATTTTAGCATATCTTTGATTTTATACTATTCGATAAAAAAAACTGGAGCCTTAAGCTTCCAGTTTTCTATTATTTTTTGGTTTTCTTTTTGATATGTCCAAGGAGATTTTAGCAATTGCTACAAAAACGACATAAAACTCTAATCTACCCAAGAACATTCCTAATGCTGCCGTCCATAAGATAATTGGATTCGCGGTATATCCCGTGATTCCAACAGACAATCCTACAGTACCTAATGCTGAAGCAAATTCAAATAGGGAATCTCTAACACTAAATCCGAAAGTAGAGAAAATAACTGTACCAATAATTAAGACAAGCATATAGATCATTAGAAATGAATAGTTCTGAATGATATCATCCTTATCAACAATCGTTTTCGTTCCCAATTTGCTTATAAAATGGGTTCGAATTGTTTTTCTATGACTCAGTTGATCTTTGATGTTCCAATACATACTCTTAAATGCGAGTGCGACACGGTATTGTTTCATACCACCAGCAGTGGACCCCATACCAGCTCCTAATACCATAGGGATGATAATTCCTAACATAAAGAAGGAAGGAAGAGCAAGGAATGATGGAACGGTTTGATAACCTGTACCTGTGACTGCTGAGATAAATTGAAAACTTGAAATTCTCAATGAATAAAAGAAACGTCCATCATAAACTGAAAGCATATTAATTGTCATTAATGGAATAAAGATGAGTAATAAAATGCCTAATAGCTTAATTTCAACATGTTTGAAAACATTTTTAAGTTTGCCTCTAATTAACATCAGGTGTACAAAGAAGTTTGTTCCACCTAAAATCATTAAGACCATTGTTATAATTTCAATTGGAACACTATTATATGATCCAATACTACCAGCTCTTGTAGAAAATCCGCCTGTTGCAACTGCACATATCGAATGATTTATAGCATCAAATGGTGACATGCCAAATAAAACATAGAATAATGATCCTATTGCAATATAACCTATATAGATAGATAAGATCATACGACCTGAGCGAATCAGATTAGGCATCAATTTGTCACTATGACCTTCTGCACTATATAATCTCATCCCAAACTTATCTGAAATAGCTGAAGTTAAGACTAAAACTAATCCTACCCCACCGAAAAATTGTAGTAAACTTCTAAACAATAAAAACATTCCTGGGGTTTGTTCAACATTAACAACCGTTAAACCAGTTGTAGAATAACCACTTGTTGCTTCAAAGATACTTTGTGTAAAGTTATACGTACCCGTAAGCATGAAAGGAACAGACGATATTAATATGGCCAATAGCCAAATTAAAACAACTAAAACCGCATCTTGATGTCTTTCCAGTTTCCCTTTTTCTCTTTTTCTAAAAAGGAATATAATAAATGAACCTACAAAAATACTCGTTAGCCCAGGAATTAAAAAATATTGTGCATATTCCATTTCCGCTGGTCTAAATGCTAATAGAATGAGTGGTAGTAGGTTGATAAATCCGATTAAAAAGGCAAAGATACCCAAGTAATTGATAATTAAAGGATATCCGGAGGTTACTTTTTTCTCCATGTTTGTCATCTTTTCTTTTTAACAAATTCAATAATTTCTTCTTGTTCAGTAGGTGTTGAAATAATAATGAGTTTATCGTCAGCTTTAATAATCGTATCCCCTTTAGGAATAATGACATGTGGATCTCTGAAAATACAACTAATATTAATATTTTTAGGGAAGTTGATATCCATAATTTTTTTATCGACTAATGCATAAGATGCTTCGACTCCCATTTCAACCATCACTATTTTTTCATCTTCAATAGAAAGTGTTTTAATAATATTTTCAACAGAAGATTCATTTAAGATAGTTTGAGCAAGTAAGTATGTTGATGAAATAACACTGTCAACTCCGAGCTTTTTAAATAACTCAACGTTTTTAGGGTTTTTCACCTTAGAAACTGTTCTTTTGATATTGAATTCTTTTTTTGCTGTCAAGCAAATAATATAATTATCAGTATCACTATCTGATAAAGCTAAAAGAACATCCGCATTATCTGCTTCTGCATCTGATAATACATATGCTTTCGTTGGATCTCCAGGAAATACTGAAATATCATTATTTGTGGAGATGTATTCTGCAAACTCTGTATCTTGATTGATGACGATGAGTTGATGACGTTCTTCTTTAAGCATTTTTACAATAAAGTCTGCTTCATGCTTTCCGCCTGTGATCACGATTTTCATTTGTTATCCTCCTGTTTGTACATTGTCATGAATTCCTGAAGGGACAATGTGAATGGATAAATTGCTTTAATATACGTTCCTTCTAATAGACTACCTTTATCGGTGTCTGCAAGTCTGACAAATATTGTAGGTACATTATAAATATAATAACAAACGTGAGCTAAATAAATATTGACGTTATCACTATCTGTCGTAATAACAACG
>CAZVDQ010000057.1:0-7638 GCA_964625435.1 uncultured Mariniplasma sp. | reverse complement strand
TGTCGATGCGTGAATATCCGTCATAGGATATCTTCTAATCATCAAATCAATCATTCCTAAATCTTGAACGATTAAGGCATCGACATGATTTTCAACAAGTACATCGGTAAATTTCAATAGATCTTCAATTTCATCATCAAATATGAGAGTATTGACGGTAACATAGACAAAAACACCACGCAAATGTGCGTAGCGAATTGCATCAATTAGATTTTCTTCTTCAAAATTGTTAGAGAATGCTCTTGCACCAAATTTCTTTCCCGCAAGATATACTGCATTTGCTCCAGCATTTATCGCACCAATCAAAGCTTCTTTATTCCCTACTGGTGCTAATAATTCCACATCTTTCATCTATTATACCGCCTCGATACTACTAAAAACATTATATCAAATTATAGATGAAAATACGTTGATATCTAAAATATATATCTCTTTATTCAAATGTGATCTGAAGCAATTCCTCAGAATATTTCCATAGCTTTTTAGCATCTGACTCACTTTCAGATTTTTTACTTGGAGCAATTGATTTGCCTTCTTTTAAATAATGTCCCGATTGATTTAAATATTCAGGTTTTAAAGCAACATCCACCATGAATTTTGTAGGATAATATGCATCTGTTCCCTTACCTCTTCTTAAATTCCAAACCCAATTGATTAGACCACTTGTCTTTTTAGTACCAATTTCGGTATTTACAAGTCCAGGATCAATAGCATAGATTTTAACATCTTGATGCTTTCTTGCGAATTCTTTAACAAAGAACACATTATAAAGTTTAGAATGTTTATATCCCTTAAGGACATTATAGAATCTTTTCGATTGAGGATTGCGCCAATTAACAGATGACCAATAGTGTGAGTAAGAACTCACAACAAAAATTCTAGAATCTTTTGTTTTTTGAAGTAGTGGGTAAAAATAATATGTTAAATGAAATACCGCTAAATGATTAACAGCAAAAGTTATTTCATTTCCATCTTCATTTTCATGATACCCAGTACTGACAATACCAGCAATATTCATCAAAATATCAATTTTTCCGTTATATTTTTGATTGAGTAATGTCATCAAATTTTGAGCAGCAAGTTTTGTTTGTCTATTATCTGATAAATCACCTAAGACAAAATCAAGATTTGCTGTTTCTGTATATGGAGCAAACTCCTTTATCACTTGATCGATTCGGTCTTGGTTTCTTCCTAACCCAATGACATCGACGTTTGATTTTAGCAATAATTCAACAACTGCTTTTCCAATTCCGGATGTAGCACCTGTGACAACTGCGATTTTTTTCATGCACTCACCTCAATTCAATCATACTATAAAAAGTAAAAAAAAGAAATCGTTGACAACGATTCCTCTTCATTAATTTATACTTCAATTTGTCTAAAGAAATATGGAATAACTGCCGTCATATTGATAACTAAAATAACCATGAATGCCAGCAACCCACCAATTGTTATTGCTAAATACAGTGAATAAAGAATAGGAACAACCAGTAACATATTCCACAAAATATTTTGAGATAGCGCAAGATGAATAACAAATTTTTGTTTAACAAATGTCAAAACATATAAGCTAACGATTCCAAACATATACGCAGGACCTTCATTGCCACGTGCTTAAATGTTAATAACAAACCCGATATGAGTGACAAAAGACTCCGTAGAGGCCATCATTGCCCCATATAAGCCAGTTTCTTCACCATCGGTTGCCATGATATAGATCGTATTGGTGAAGTGCTCACCGCCGTAAATACGGGCAATTTCTAACAATGTCGCAATTCCGTATCCATCATCAGCTGCGCCATAAGATCCTCCGAGCTCACCATCACGCCCAACATGACCTCTTGAATCATAGTGTGCCATGAGCAACTGGATCAAAAACTGAATGAGGTTCACGAGATATAACTTCAATATGTTCTGCTGCTTTTGCTGCACTATATGCATCAGAATCTCTTGATATCGGTGTAGGTGTATATAAAACAAACATACTTAAAATCAAGCTAAACAATAGAACACTTAAAGCAATTTTTAAATTTTTCGATTTCATAGGTTCTCTTTTTGTTTTGAATTTCAAAATACTCTATTTTTTATCATATCATAGGTTATCATAGATAACAATATTCACTTGTTGAATATATGTAAAAGCGATAACCATAGGTTAATCGCTTTTATTTCTTTTTAACTAATTTAGTGTTTATCTCATTCAAAATAATGAAATAATTAAATAGTAAATGACTGGAATAATTAATGCTGGTAACATATTCGCAACCTTGATTTTCTTTATTTCCATAAAATTTATACCAATAGCAACCAATAATATGCTTCCTACCATCGTTACTGCCTGTATCATATTATCTGGAATAACATCTGAAGTAATCATTATCAGCAAGGTAATAGAACCTTGATATACCAATACACTCAATGCAGAAAAAATAACACCTATACCTAAACTTGAAGCAAGAATCAATGCTGTAACAAAGTCAAGAGCACTTTTTACTAACAAAATAGATATCCCTCCATTTGTAGCATCTTGAATAGGTCCTAATATTGCCATAGCTCCAACACAAAAAATAAGTGTTCCAGCAACGAATCCTTTTGCTAGAGGTGGTAATTTATATTTGGTTTCAATACCTTCTGCCCATTTATTAAGTCTACGATCAATATCAATCCATTCGCCGATAATAACACCCACGACTAAAGATATAATGACGAGTAATTCTCTCGATGATTCCAAACTATCATTTTCGATATGTAAAAATAATTTAATAAACATCCCTAAAGAGATAGCAATCAATCCTAATCCCATAGCAAGCATGACACTTTTTTGTATTTTTTCTGGAAGTCCTTTTTTGAATATGACTCCTAATATGCTAGCTACAATAATAGCTGCGACGTTAATTAATGTCCCCATATAATTCTCCTCATTTATTGTTAAACCTATTATATGATGAAATATCATAAATTGTATTTTATTTATTGAGTTTAAATAAAAAATGGCCGAATTCGACCATTTGATAGAGTGATTAGATTACCAATACAAAGGATTATCTTTAATCTTGGTTTGAAATAATTCAATGAATTTTTCTTTTATATCATCTGGTAATATGAAATTTGCATTTTCAATGTGATCGTTCAGCTGTTCAATATTTTTTATCCCAGGTATAACAACTGTTACTTCAGGATAACTTAAAACAAAACTGATTGCATATTTTGTTAAAACATCGGCTTGAGTAATACCTTTTATCTCTCTGACGAGTGAAGCACGTCTTTGAATGGTTTCATCATCCCATCTAGAGCGTATTCCTTCAAATTCTGAAAATTCATCATATTTTCCTGTTAGCCATCCAGAATCAAGAGGTACTTTGACGACAATAGAAATTCCTTTTTGCTGTGCTTCCTTGAATAATGATGAAACATCTTGGAAAAAGATATTAAATAAGACTTCAACAATGTCTACATCAATGTGATCTAAAACTGATCTAAATTCTTCATAGGTATCAATGCTGACACCATAAGCTCTAATTAAGCCTTCTTCTTTAATCTTTTCTAACTCTTCAAAATGATTTGTTTTTCCTTCTAAGATATCCATACTTGGATTATGTAATAATAAACTATCCAAGTAATCTGTTTCAAGGCGTTCTAGACTCTCATAGATTTGTTCTCTAAGAGAAAATACTGAAAAGTCGGTTTCACCATCTGCGGTATGTCCAAATTTGGTATTGATAAAGACAGCTTCTCTTTGATCGTTGGTTGCTGATCCAATAATAGACTCACTGATACCTGCACCATATCCAGGAGCGGTATCAAAAAAATTGATGCCCTTCTTAATTGCAGTTCTTACGAGTTCTACACCTTCATCAACAGACATGTATCCCCAAAAATCAGTATTTCCAAGTTGCCACGATCCAAATCCTAACCTATTAAATTTTTTACTAGTCAATGCTTTTTTCATACAGATTGTAAACCTCCTACATATCTACATCTATTTTAACATATTTAGTAAAATCAAGAGCACATAATATGCTTTGTGATAGAATGAAAGAAAAAGGTGGAAATTCACATGAAAAATATTGTGAAAAAATCATTATTTATCAAAACAACCAAAGATGAACGTACTTTAAGAATTCTACTTCCCGATAATTATGATCAATCTAAGAAAGATTATCCTGTTTTATATATGCATGATGGTCAAAATCTATTTGAAGATGAAACTTCTTTTACAAATCATTCATGGGGAATATATGAAACACTCCACTCTTTGATTCAAAAAGATTTGATCAATGAAATAATCGTTGTTGGAATTGATAACTCTAATCTTCGCTTTTACGAATATTCACCTTGGAAAAATGCAGATTCAATCAAGAAATTGATAACGTCTGAAGTTGGTGGACTTGGAGATGTTTATGCAGATTTCATTGTCAATCAAGTGAAACCTTTCATTGATCACAATTATCGCACAAAAAAAGGATATGAAGATACAATGATTGCAGGAAGTTCAATGGGCGCATACATCTCATGCTATATTGCAGTTAAAAATCCTCATATATTCAAGCACGTTGGCATCTTTTCTTTAGCTTCCTGGTTTAATGAAGATGCATTTCTTGATTTTTTATATGAAAATCCTATTGATCAAAACCAAAGATACTTTATTTCAATTGGACGAAATGAATCTAGCGACGAAAAAACACCAGATTTCAATGAAATCTATTTACAAAATAGCAGAAACCTTGTTTCTCTTTTGAAAAATAAAAAGGTAACTGATATTTTATATATTGAAACTGATGATAAGCATAATGAGCTAGCATGGCGCAAAGTTTTCACCGATTTTATCCGTTTTGCAAATAAAAAGTCCTAACTGGACTTTTTATTTTTCGAATATCCATTTTAAGACTTTCTGGATGTATTCATCCCAAAAATCCCAACTATGTTCTCCTTTTGATACAACATAAGTATTTTTTATATCTTGTTTATCCAAAAACGATTTAAACTCACGATTGTCTCCAAATAAAAAATCCTCTGTACCACATCCAATAAAAAGATCAGGTATTTCTTCTTGGTTCTTTTTTATTTGGTTTATCAAATACTTCAAATCATTCGGTGTATCTTTGACTGATTGTAATCCAAATGTAGCTTCATATTGTGTATTTTTTTTATTATCAACACTTAATGAACGAATATGATCGATATCTACTACTCCTGATAAGCTAGCAGCTTTACTATATCTAGTGGGATAAGTTAATGCAACCTTTAATGCACCATAACCTCCCATAGATAGCCCACAAATATAATTGTCATTTCGCTTTTTTGAAATTGGAAATGTTTTGGTTATCCATTGAGGTAATTCTTCGGAGACATATGAAAAATAGGGCATACCATAAACCATATCAGTATAGTAACTATTATTAACCTGTGGCATAACAACAGCTAATCTATATTGTCTTGCGTATCTTTCAATTGATGTAAAACGAATCCAATCTGTGTGATCTCCCACATATCCATGAAATAAATATAAGACTTTAAATTTTTCGTCTTCTTTCATATCATCTGGTAAAATCACATGAACACTTGTATTCATATCTAGGCGATCTGAACGAAAATGACACTCCATATAAGCCATAAAAATCAACTCCAATTTATGTTTGTATTTCTTTCATTATATCACATGAACAATTCGCTTAATTGATAAAAATATAAAAAAACGTCCTAATGTCTTGGGGGGGGGATGTAGACATTAGGACTAATTCACGGGTCTCTCCTACGAAAGGTAGAAGAAACACTATTATTATACATGATGGAGTATAAAATATCAACAATAATCATCTGAAATACTCATTTTTTTTTACTTAATTGAAATGATTATGAAATATATGTAAAAATAGATGATTTTGTAACAATTTCGTGTTTATACGGTATAAAAAATATAAATAAATGCTTTTTATACAATTAATCCAATTGCTTCTGATATTTATTTATGCCATATTCTATTAATACTGATAATAAAATTAAAATGATTGTCCATGCAAATACGTGATCATATCTAATGTTCACTTTTGCTAAATAAATCTGATTACCTATAGAGTTTTTTGTTTGTGATAAAAACTCAGCCATCACCAAAACCTTAATACCTAATCCAAATGATTGGAGAAAGGAAAGTAAGATATATTTATTTATCATCGGAAAATAGACAAGTTTTAATGCTAACTTCCAATCGTGTTCTTCCAAATGATAAACATCAAGTAATTCTTGATCCATTTGATGAATACCTTCAACAACTCCAGAATATATAATAGGAAATACCATTAAAAATGTGATGATATACGGTGTATAATCAAATCCGAATAGAATTAAAAGGATGACAACAATTGAAATGACTGGAATAGTTCTTAAGATTGTAACGTAGGGTTTAAGAAATGTTGCAATATTTCGTTTAAATCCAGAAATAACACCTAAGGTAACTCCTACTACAGCTGATAAAACAATAGCAACTACGAGTCTCACAACAGTCATCGAAATTGCTAAGAGTGAAGCTTGATGCGTAAAAATATTAGAAATCGATAATAAAACTTGGTAAGGCGAAGGTAAAATGATTGGATGATTGACTGCTTGATAAGCAATCACCCAGATGAGAAACAACGTAAATATTGAGCTTGTCATCCAAATCGTTTTTTTCATACTTATGCTCCGTAATAAAAGTCGTCTCCAGGTAACATACCACCAATTAAGTTGATATTTGTTTCTGCTAATAGATTGAAGTATTCAATCAATGAATCTTTTGCATCCTGTGCAGAGACATATAATAAATTATTTGTTGGGATTGCACTAAAGACAACATCATATGATAAACCAATATTGAGTTCAACAGCTAAATTAGCTGTACCTTCTTTATCACTGTTTACTTTATTAACTGATGCTTCTAAATCAGAACTTAATTTATTAATCTTTGATTCTGATAAATCTGATTTAATGAAAACACCCGCCTGAGGATATGAACTGCTTTCTGAAACTTGTCCGTAGACAACTTGTAAATCTATGACATTGAGACCAGATACAGCAGCTTTAATATTCGATAAAATGGGTTCTGATGTTAAAACAATCGATGTTGGATCTGCAATAAACATTGCTGCTGCAGATGCGACTGAATCAACATAGGTAATATTCGCAGTAACATCATATGATGATAAACAATACTTTAAAATGATATCTGGTGTTGAATTTGCACCAAATGCGATAATATCTTTGCCTTCTAGACTGTTCATATCAGTAATATTTGTTGTGGATACTATATATGTGCTTCCCCAAACAATTGTTGCTAGTAAAACGTATTCCGGGCTAGAATTAAACATAATTGCTCCCAAATTGGAACCTGCAAAAATAGCATCATAATAACCTGAACCAAATGCTGCGATGAGCGGATCAGGACCTTGAACAACATCAATTTGATAATCATCAACATTTGCTTCTAAATATAGCAAAGCTATTTCAGGACCACCAAAAGGTACAATCATTGATATACGTGTACTATCTTTCGCACAACCTACCAAAATAAATAATGCGAATAATATAACGAGTAGTAATTTTCTCATGTCTCTTGTATACTCAATACTGTAATAATAGATTGAGTATAACTTCCTTTCTTTCTAT
>CAZVDQ010000056.1:0-7760 GCA_964625435.1 uncultured Mariniplasma sp. | reverse complement strand
TCGAGCCGTTTACGCGGGTTCGAGTCCCGCTGGGGTCACCATCGATTCAGACACTTTTGTAACTTAAATAGTTGCAGGGTGTTACGAAAATCAAAGGAAGTTAGAATGCTTTGCAAGGAAGGCATTTTAGCTTCCTTTTTTTATTCCCCACCGACTGTCATTGCGAGAAGCGCAGCGACAAAGCAATCCCAGAAGCATAGTTCAATTTTCGAAATCAGCTTTAAGCACAGCATATTTCAGATATTGAACCCTATATATATATTAAATAGAGTAAAGATAAATAAAATGGATGAAAAAATCGGGACTGTCCCAACGATACAGCGAATTGCGCGGGGTGCGGACTATCCCATTTTTTCTATGACAAGACAATGAGAAAATTGTACCCCTTTGGCTGGATAGATAGAGACCTAAAAGAATTAGGTTTTTTAAGAGATATGTCAGCATCAGCAGTAAAGCTCTACGTTCTCTATGTTTTAGCAGGAGGCGCGGAAGGTAGAAGCTGTTACGGCACAAAGGCGCTAAGAGAGGCAACAGGCCTGGCAAATGCCACCATTTACAAGGCAAGGCAGGAACTTATAGATATGGGGCTTGTTGCGACGCAAAAAGAGATGGTTTGCGGACACAAGAATAAGAAACCAAAGATATGAGTAGAGTTACAGGATTTGCCAGTAAATACTTTGCAGATAAAATATCGCAGACCTCTTGTTTCTGCGAACGAGCGCAAGAGGGTGCCGCAATTCCAGCAGAAATATATTATGCCGGCGTGGATGAAACTCGGGGTAGAAAGATTAAGGAAGAAGAGGGAAGGCTGTGTTTAATTTAAAGTCTATGCTTAGCTGCCCATATGGCTATTACGATTATGTCTGGATTGATTGTGCTCTTATCAGGAAAACTCGGAAAGCTATTTTGATTGAATTCGATGATCGCAAAGCCTGGCTGCCGAAGGCATGGATTGTAAGAGCTCAGTGTTCTCGTACAAGCAAGAATCCTGTGGCGATCTCTATAAGAATATCTTTGTATAATTGGGCCAAAAAATCCCAATAATTTCTTTTGCCACTAAAGAGTGAAAGTAGGATAATGTAATGCCCTGTTGGGGCATAGATTTTGGGATATAAATATAGTATACTTTTAATTTTTATTATATTATAATATGTTGTATAACGAGCCGGGCAAGCATACAATGAAGCAGGTTATGCAAAAAAGGGAGAGGCATATGAAGATGGAAGATAGTGATAAAGTTAATGTGCTGATAAATCTTTTGGTAGAAAAAAATAACGCAGCTCATAGAATGAGAGAAAGAAGCTTTAATTTTATAGTTTGGATTTTAGGCTTTGCTTTTGTAATAATGGGGTTTTTAATGACGAGTAACACCTCACTAAGCATGCTTCAAAAGTCGGGCTTAACAATATTAATAGTAGTTTTAGTTGCTATTTCAATCCATTTTTTAGTGTCAATACATAGGGGGCTTAATACGAACTATAAGGTAATGATTGGCATGGAGAAAGCTTTAAAATTGTACAAAAAGGGGTTTTATGGCACGGGCGAACAGATTTATCCAGAAAAGTACAAAGAATCTGGCGATGAGGTGACAAAGACAAGAAAAGACATGTGGGAAAAGGTAAAAATAGTACTTAAGTCACATTTTCCAACACTTTATATATGGGTGTGTGTTGTTGCTGCTTTACTTATTATTGCAGTGTGGATCCATCCACTTTCTCGTGTAACTGCTCAAGCCAAAGGAATCGTAGAGAAAAAAATAACACAAACCTCAAACGACAAACCGGAACGAAATTAATGCGCTAAAACCGAAATAAAAAAGGGAGGACGATAATGGCTAATTGTCATGATTTATTCCAAGATTTTCATAAGGAGGTTTCCCTGGATGATAAGAAGAAAGACTTTTTAATTGAAGCAAGAGGCGCTATTAGAGAGAAGATTAGGAACTATTTTAAGAAAAAAGATATGGCATGCCCTGGGTTTTATGGACAGGGGTCGTATACGTTAGGGACAATAATAAATCCTATAGACGAGGAATATGATATAGATGATGGTGTTTATTTACAAAACTTAGATTCCGATAAAACTAAATGGGAAACGCCAGAAACCGTACACAGGTGGATTTATGATGCCGTAAAGGGGCATACAAAGGAAAACCCTATAGATAAAAGAACATGCGTAAGAGTTGTTTATGCGGGAGAGTATCATGTTGATTTACCGATTTATTGCATGCATGATGATAATCCTTATTTGGCAGAAAAAGGGGATGCGGGGTGGCACATAAGTGATGCAAGGGCTATTGTTGAGTGGTTTCAAGAAGAGGTTCAGGGTGGAGGAGAGCAGTTACAAAAGATGGTAAAATTTTTTAAAGCATGGGCGGATAACAAGTCAAAATCCGGAGATTTGCCTAAGAGCATAGCTCTAACCGTGTTAATAGTGGAAAGTTATGCCAAAAAAGATAGGGACGATTCATCGTTTGCCGCTACGATAAAGAGAATTTCTGAAAGATTAGATGATTCTACGGAAATCCTGAATCCAGTTGATGAAAATGAAAAGTTAAGCGACAACATAACAGATGATGCGATGGAAAACCTCAAAGAAAAGCTATTAATTTTACTTGAAAACGCTTCCGATGCCTTAAAAACTCAAGACAAAAAAGAAGCGTGCAAAAAATGGAGAACTGAATTCGGTGAACGGTTTTCAAATTGTGAAAAGATTAAAGATGGCGAGGAAGAAGCTTCAACATTTCCTAAGCCAGCCATATTGCATGATAATGCAAGGTCAGCCTGGTAAAGTAATAAACGCGTTTAATGCTTCTTCTTTAGAAAAGGCAAAGAAGTATGTAGAAAAACACTATGGCTTGCTTCCCATTAGCCAATCAGACGAAGAAGTAAAAGATATTTTTTCTGGCAAGAATCCAAACATAACTAAAGAATATCTTGATGGATCTGTGTGGAAAATAACATCATCTACCCCTATCGGGGAGATTGCTTTGATTGTTGTAATTCCAAACACTTTTCCAGATGCCTTGCCCAAAATATTTCTTTCGCCACAAGATATAAAAAGCTACCACCCTATACCACACCTCGATAAAACAGGTTTTATATGTACAAGCGATCCGAATCATGCAGTAGTTTCTGAGGGTGAATGCGGAAGAGCCGTGCAAAGATTAATAGAAAAAGCCATAGAAAACTTAGTTAAGGGGAAACAAGATAAAAATGAAACTGATTTTATAGATGAATTTTTAGCGTATTGGGATGAAAAAGCACGCATAGGTATGCTGTCTTTGGTTAAACCAGGCGAAAAGCCTTTTCAAATAAAAATATGTAAGTTATCCAAGCATATACTCGGACATAAGATAGTGCTTGCTGAGTCTGAAGAAGAAATTGAACAATGGATTTCAACGATTGATGCAGAGTGTATAATTGAAAAGAAGCGCAACGCAATATATTTGCCACTACCGCAGTTTAATCCAGTAAAAGTTAATAAACTCAGTGACATGCTTAGAGTGTTAGATATGCCTGAAGAAAAAGATGCACTGGAAGCAGTGAAATCTTATTTTTCTCAAACAAGTGAATATCATTTTATTTTAGGCTCACTTAAAATAAGGGGAGAAAGAAGCTTGTTTGGGATGTGTGTTTGGGGGATGAATAAAGTCCAAGCAAGAGGTTTCCGTGTGGGCAAGGCGCCAATAGATTTTGTGTTACGAACAGCAAGGGGCAAGATAATACAAAAAGCTAGGGTGCAAAGAATTGATATGGAAAGAATACTAAAGAGAGGCGGCGCAAGTACAAATACTTTTTATGGTACAGCCGTTACCATAATTGGATGCGGTTCTTTGGGGAGCTATTTATCAATGTCACTTGCAAGGTGTGGCTTATCAAAGATAAAACTTATTGATAATGAGCTTCTTGAAGTCACAAACGTTGCGCGGCATTTATGTGGGTTTGATGAAGTACGCCAAAAAAAAGTAGACGCTGTTAAAAGACGAATAACTAAACATTTTCCCTCAATCAAGTGCGAGACTTATCACTCTAATGTTTTAAGTTTGATTAAAAAGGATGAGGCCAACCTTAGTGGTTCAGATGTCATAATTTGTGCGCTGGGTAACGTAGGAGTAGAAAGAAGACTGAATTATGTTTTTAAGAAAGCAAGAGTCAAAACTCCTATCGTGTACATATGGATGGAACCCTTTGGAGTTGCGGGGCAGATATTGTATGTTAATCCTACTAGGAGGGCCTGCTATAATTGTTGTTTTGATGATTCTGGCTTCTTTAAGTATTCAGTTGTTGCACCCAGCCAAGAATTTTCTAAACGAGAAAGCGGTTGCCAGAGTACTTTTTTGCCCTATTCGGCATTGGATGTTGAGCAATTTATTAGTATAGTTGGAAGAAAAATTATTTATTTTGCCGAAAAAAAACCAAGCGAAACGGAATTATATACTTGGATAGGAAATGTTAATGAATTCGAAAAAATGGGGAATACCATACAAGACGGGTATGTGGCTGATAAACCTTACACGACAATTAAAACTAAAATTATTCCGGATGATAAATGCGAGTTGTGTAGATAAGAAAATTCCAGAGATGGAATTCTGTACCTGCTCGCATAAGGTCAAGGTGTCTTCGCGGGCATTAAAAGTAGCAGAAAAATTTAAACAAAAAAATGGAAAATGTGAGGCGGGTGGGATTTTGCTTGGCTATGTATATTCAGATTATGATGAAATAACAAAAATTACTGCTCCGAACAAACACGATAAAAGAGAACGAATGCAATTTATCCGGGCCAAAAAACCTGCTCAAAAGGAAATTAATAAATCATGGAAAAAGAGCAAGGGCAAATTAGTTTATTTGGGGGAATGGCATACTCATTCAGAAACGAGACCTACTCCATCGCAAGAGGATAGAGATATGATCAGGAATCAATTTAATAACAATGAAATTGAAACCGAATATTTGTACTTACTTATTGTGGGGCTTGAAAATACATTTTGGGTAGGCATGCAAGATAAAAAAGGATTATATTCTATAAAAAGAATTACTTAATAACGTTGAGGATAAATAAGGGCTTGAAAATGAGTTTTTTCCTAATTAAACTAAAAGCAATAAGGGCAAGCATGTTACTGCCCCTTATTTTTTTATTCCTGATATCTTCACCTGTTAGTGCGCAGGATAGCTATATAGCAGAAGTTAAAGATATTAGTGGTAGGGAATACTACCCAACAGTTAAAGAAGCCTTACAAGGGGCAAAAGAGTCGATTTATGTGGTAATGTATCAGGTTAGCCTGCACCCTTATGATAAAACAACTAAGGTTTATAAGCTGATCGAAGAGTTAATGCGCGCCAAAGAACGAGGCGTAGTGTTAAAAATTATCTTAGACCAAAATATAGATTTTGTTACAGGACAGGATATATATAAATGGGCAGCGAAAGGAAAGAATGCCTGGTGCTTTAAGATGCTTAAAGAAGCAGGAATAGATGTGGAATACGATAATCTTACTACATATACACATGCCAAGGCCATAGTCATAGATAACGAGATTATCATAATGGGTAGTTCTAACTGGAGCGAGAGCGCATTTAGTAAGAATGCTGAAACGAATGTGTTGATAAAGTCAAAAGGCTTAGCAAGCGAGCTTCTCAAGTATTTTGAAACCATAAAGATAGATAAGAAGGTCACAAATACAATCCCAGCCCAAGAAGAAGGAGTTTTTGTGTCCTGGCAATTCTTAGAGAACTCTATTTTAGCTGGACGCATGCTGACAAACCAAAGCGAGAGGACATTTGACTTATATCTGTTACTTTTAAGGGAGTTCAATAATAATTTTGAAGACAGGATAATCCTTGATTATGATAAGATAGCAGCTTCTTTAGGATTATATGGTACCGCGACAAGAACCGATTACAGAAGACAGATTATAAAAAGCCTAAGAAAGCTTGAGAAAGACTATAAACTTATAAAATTTGAACCTGAACATAACAAAGATGCTACTATTACATTATTGAGTTATGATAACCCGGAAAAGCCCTATTTAATGCCGAAGGGTTGGTATTTTCAGATACCGGATAATTACTGGGAGCATGGATGGGACAGACAGCTTTCGCATAGAGCAAAATTTTGCTATCTTATAAACTTAGCATATGTAAATATAAGCAATGCTAAGCCATGGTGGTTTTCCAGCCTGGATGTTTTAGCCAAACGTTTTAATGTAAGTAAGTGGGTTATTAGTAAAGGCATGGGGGAGTTGAGAAGCTTAAACCTTATTGATGTTGCCTATGATACTCCTAAAGAAGGTTCTTATGAGGCCCTGTTAGCCAAATCCTATAAGGTCTTGCCTTTATATGATCCTGAATGGTTAGAAGCAGAATGGGACAGATTAGAGTTGTCATATGGTGCGAAAAAACTAAACAAAGCAAAGGAATACGCGAAAATAGTCTTTAAAGAGAATGATCCCAAAGTAGTAGAAGAGATAATTGTATTGATGGATTCTCTCGGAGAAGAGCAGGTAAAGAAAGCATTTGCCATAGTAGATAAAAAGAGTGTAAGTAATTCGAAAAGATGTTATGCCTATGTAAAAGGCATATTGAAGAATTGGCAGGATAAACAACCTTGATGATTCCTGCATGTTATGCTATTTTGATGTTTGATGATAAGGCAGAACGAATAGGTGGATTACTTGATATAATCGCTGCAGTAATAACGAACCTTGTTTTTATAAGCGCAATAGTTTAAAAGTGACTCTATTTCCGCAAATATAAATTATTTTGATGCCTAATCAGCCTAAAATAAAGATTTAGGGTTTCCTAAAGTGTTCTAACGAATTGTCGTTACAGCAAAAGATGCTTTTTGCACGATCAGCTAAATACAGGGAGTTTAGTGCACAATAAAAATAGATATTGACAAAATTCTGTTAAAATGGTATTATTTTGTTAATAAGAAATCACAAAGTTGCAATAGCTGTAAACAATACAGGAGAATAAAATGATCCATTCATTTATCTTTAAGAATTTTTGTTCTTTTTCAGAAAAATCCAGAATTGACTTTGAGGCCATTCGAAAGGGGCGAGAGACCCAAAGTAATATGTTTGTTGATAGCCCAGCAGGTACGCGTTTAAGTAAGATAACAGCAGTTATCGGGGCTAACGCTTCTGGGAAAACAAACGCTCTAAAAGCCTTAGCTTTTTTAAGCTGGTTTGTTCGTAATTCTTTTGTTGGGCTTGAAGGTGAAAAGGAAAAGATCCCGATTGATACTTTTTCTTTTTCAGATCACGAAGAAAAACCTTCCGAGTTTGAAATAGCATTTGAACATAAAGAAGAAATTTATAAGTATATACTGCATTTATGCCAAACACATGTTATAAAAGAAGAATTATACAAAAAAGATAAAAAGACAAATCATTTTAATTATCTTTTTAAGAGAGTATGGGGCGAAACGATTCAGGGATCAGAAATATCCCAGCGTATTAATTTAAAAACAGAAGTTGTGAAAGAGATTTTACGAAAAAACGTTTCTCTTATAGCGGCATCTGTAGCTATCAGGAATGATGTCCTCACGGATATAGCCTCGTTTTGGGGCAAGATTATTAGCAATGTAAACCAGAAAGGAAAAACATGGGACACCTCTTCTTTGGGAGGGCAAGGCCTTTTTCAAGCATCGGAGTTTTATGACAAGAACCCGGAAGTTTTTGTAAAGGTCGTTTCGTTTTTAAAAGATATTGATCTTGGCCTGGAAGGAATTCGTATTGCGGCAGGAGAGGCACATAA
>CAZVDQ010000055.1:0-8102 GCA_964625435.1 uncultured Mariniplasma sp. | reverse complement strand
AAATACAGGCCTGCTTGGATTAACCGCAACACCTGGAAGGACCTCTTGGAACATGACAGATGACAAAGTGCTTTCAAGTTTTTTTTGCAAACAAAAAGTAATATTAGATATAGAAGGATATCCTAATCCAATAGAGTATTTGATCCAAGAAAAATATATTGCAAAAACTAACTTTAAAACGTTAGCGCATGAAGGATGTAGTAAGTTTAATCAAACTGATTTGCAAAATCGATTTGAGATACCCTATAACATCTTAATTACGCTAGCTGAAGATGAATTGCGTAACCTAAAAATATTGTCTGCAGTGGAAGATTTAACAAAACGGCATACTCGCATTATAGTGTTTGCAATCAATGTTAAACATGCTGAAATGCTAGCAGCCGTTTTACAAGCTCGTGGATTTAGCGCAAAATCAATTACCGCAGTAACCCCTAGTAATAAGAGAGCGCAACTTATAGAAGATTTTAAAAATTCAGATTCAAGCGTTAAGTTGCTGTGTAATTACGGTGTACTAACAACGGGATTCGATGCACCAAAAACAAGCGCTGCAGTTATTGCTAGGCCGACTAAGTCGCTTGTTTTGTATAGTCAAATGGTAGGTAGAGTGACTAGAGGATTAAAAGCAGGGGGCAATAAAATTGCAGAAGTAATAACAGTTGCAGATATGAATTTACATGGCTTCAGAGATATGGTCGAGGCCTTTAATAACTGGGAAGATGTTTGGAAATAAGGAGAAAAAATGACATATGAAATTTGCCCTACGCATCTAGCTGTCCAAGCAATGCGAGATAACGGTTATAAGAATGCAGCATATGCAATAGCAGAACTTATTGATAATGCTATACAAGCAGAGAGCACTTCTATTGGTATTCTTTGCGGAGAGAAGCTACAACAATCTGGAACAAAGTCTTCTAGATATGTAGATAAAATAGCCGTGTTAGATAATGGAAAAGGTATGGATGCTGACACGCTTAGGATTGCACTACAATTTGGTAATGGTAAATACTTAGATCCGTCTCTTCATACTGGCATAGGTAGATATGGCATGGGTCTACCTAGCTCTTCGATTTCGCAATGTCAACGTGTTGATGTTTGGACTTGGACAAATGATTCAAGAAATGCGATCCACTCTTTTCTTGATCTAGATGCAATTAAAAATGAGAAATTAACCAGCGTACCAGAACCTAAAAATAAAAAAATACCTGATATATGGCAAAAAGTGGGTGGGCAATTTAGTAAAAGTGGGACTTTAGTTGTTTGGTCAAAAATAGATAAGTGTATATGGAGAACAGCAACCGCAATTATAAGAAACTCTGAGCTCCTAGTTGGAAGGATATATAGGAAATTTATAGACCAAAATGATGTAGTTATAAAAATGAAATCATTCAATATCGATAGTGGTGAAAACCTGCAGGAAAAAATCGCCTTGCCTAACGATCCAATTTATCTAATGAGGAATACATCTTGTCCAGCCCCTTTTAATAAAAGCGCTATGTTCGATTTATACGGAGAGCATGCTTATCCAATAAAGTATAGAGGCACAATACATGAAGTGATTATTCGATTTACTATTGCAAAAGAAGAAGCTAGGTTAGGCTACAATGCTGGAGATAAATTGCATGGAAAACATGCAGCAAAAAACCTAGGGGTTTCAATAATTAGAGCAGGTCGCGAACTAGACATTGATTTGTCTATTGTAAACAGTTATGACACTAGAGAAAGGTGGTGGGGGATTGAAGTTGCATTTCCTCCTGCTTTAGATGAAATATTTGGAGTAACAAACAACAAGCAGGCAGCGCGCTATTTCTCTGATGTATTAAAACTAGATTTTGAGGATTTCTGTAAACGAGAAGATGCTTCTCCAACAGAAGTACTTCAAAATATGCGAGAAGATGGTGATCCACACGCACACTTGATTGAAATAGTAAGGCATATGAAGGATAATCTTAAAACAATGAGAAGCTTAATAAAAATGCAAGTAAAAGGAAATCAAGCTCAGATGC
This sequence comes from uncultured Mariniplasma sp., assembly GCA_964625435.1. Taxonomy (GTDB): domain Bacteria; phylum Bacillota_I; class Bacilli_A; order Acholeplasmatales; family Acholeplasmataceae; genus Peloplasma. Next base: position 6,099 of record CAZVDQ010000055.1, on the reverse strand, counting down.
GCAATATCGGTAATGAGGCAGAAAACTTAGCGACTGAAGCAACTAGAGAAAGACAAGAAAAAGGCTATATAGGACAAAGCGATGAAGGGGAAAAGAGGCCAGTAGAGGAAAGAAAGGAAGAGATTGAGAAAACCCTTAAGGATATGGGGACTTCTCAAGAGACTGTTAATAGTTTAATTAGAGCGACATTTAACCCAGTGGGGACATTGAAGTATATTTTTAACCATGCAGATGTCGAGACTCAAGCTTTTTTTATAGTAAAACTTAAAGCTGGAGAAATTATTATATCTTTAAATACTAACCATCCAGCATATGATAAATTGTTCGAAATACTTGAAGAAGAAACAGATATAGACGATGTAAAAACCTTGCAAACACATCTAAAAAAGGCACGCGAGGCTCTCAAACTTTTATTTATGGCATGGGCACGGTATGAAGATGAGCAGCCAGACGGCGAGAAAAAGAGCATAGCACAACAAGTAAGATATGACTGGGGCATCATAGCGCGACAATTCTTATCAGGTGAATAACTAGTGATGTCCGATTAACATTTATGAATATTATTAAAAAAAACCTAGTGTGGCCACCAATACATAGGAACATTACCAACCAGTTTGCCTCAGAAGGCGAAATCCTATTAATAATATCCCCTTACATTAAACTTAAGGCTTTAAAAGCATTTCTAGAATTTTTTACCGAAACAGGAAAACTTAAAATTATTGTTAAATGGTCTCCCGATGACATTATTTCGGGTGTAAGCGATTTATCTATTTACCCATTTTTAAAGGAGCGCAATGTTCCTTTATATATCCATTCTGATATACATTTAAAATTGTATATTTATAACTCAAACACAGCATTTCATACAAGCGCGAACATAACTTCAAAGGGTTTAGGATATTCTGAAAATGCTAATATTGAAATTGGTTGTAACGTAAGCCTTACAAAGAGAGATTGGGCTAATATATACAAAATTGTTGAAAATAGTTATGTAGTTGACGATGAAATATATAAAGTATTTTTGCGTTATTTCGAGCAAAATAAGAATAAAAAACAAGTATTACCAAAAATCATCTTACCGAAACATGCTAGAAAAGATTTCTCATTAAGTTCATTACCTGCATCTAAAAGTCCGGAGGAACTATGGGCTTATTATTCTAGCAAAAATACAGGCAAAGTGGGAAAAGAAGCAGTGCGAGAATTTATTCATGATTTAACAATATATAACATTAGAGATAATATGAAAAAAATTGATTTTCTATCTGAGTTGAACATGCAATTCAAGAGTAGTGAATTTATAAACAAAATTATAGACTTCATAAAAGATAATAAGAGCTGCCGTTTTGGAGCAATAAATAATTGGGTGCGTAAGAATTGCTCAGATGTTCCGTTACCGTATAAGTGGGAAATAAAGCACAACGTAAACCACTTGTACAATTGGCTTTCTTTTTTTTATGACGAGATTACTTGGAGTAGGCCTACTCATTCCCAAGTTATCTATTGGAATAAAATTTAACTAAAATGGGGTTATTTATGGAAGAAAATCTTATGCTAGAAATGCCAGTTTTAATTGATAATGCGACAAAAGATTTGATTAAGCGTGCATATTATAGTGCTGTTGATGATATGGAGCAGGAGGAGTTTAACTACATAAATAGTAAGATTAATATTAAAGTATCTATTACAGAAAATATTTCTCCCGAATGGGTTGCAACGTTATCAAAATATTATAAACGGCTACATTTTTTGCTAGAAGAATATCGTAACAATGATATAAAAATTACAGGTAAAAGCTATAATTCTATTGGGGCAGCTCTATTTTACTTTATTAATCCATATGATATAATCCCAGATTTTACCTCAGAAATTGGATATGCAGATGACTTTTATGTTTTAATTTTATGCTTAGATTCTATAGATCAAAAAGATAAAGAGATCGTGCTAAGCCGCTTGAAAATAAATGATTAGACTGGTAAATTAAAAACAGCATAAGCGAATTACTAAAAGTCACTATAAGAGGCTCGCTGGAACTTTAAGGACTAATAAAATGGGCTCATGTTGCGGAATAGATTGCTTAAAATGTAAGAGTTTCAATGTTAGCTGTAATGGGTGTAGCTCAGACAACAAAAACCTAGACACTTGCGAGATACGAAAATGTTGTCGAGGGAAAGCTCTCAAAAGTTGCTCATTGTGCAAATTGACTCCATGCGATAAGCTAAAAGACTTTAAATAGTATGCGTAGATATTTAGAGATAATTACGAATATTAAAATTCTATACCCCCAAATACACAAGAAACACATCGCAGCAAGAACAAGAATAGAATAAATAGATGGATTCAGTATGATGAATATGGTAAGATTAAAGCCTGAGTTAAGCAGCTTTGGAGAACAGCCGAAGCTGCTTTTTTGTTTGAAAGAGGGAGACAAGAATGTGGTTTAAGATTTTTATGTTAATATTAGCAATTTTTTGTTTATTAGGTTTCATCTCACAATGCAAATCGAATAATGAAAACGTATCAAGATACTATTCTATACAGCTTGATAAATATTCATGGCCTGATAATCCTGTTGTAGTTGATACTACTCCCGATAACGTTGGATTTTTTGTGATATGGTTTATTATTTGGGCAGTTCCAGTAGGTGTTGCAGCTTTGATAAAAATAGCCCTAAAAAAAGAGCAAAAGAAGCCTGCCCCGTAACAAATTTTTCGGGCACAAGTTCTCAGAATTTGGTTCGAGTGAGAAGTCGAAGCTGCTTTTTTGTTTGAAAGAGGGGGAGAGAGGGCAGAAAAGAAAACCTATAATTAAGTGTTCTGCCCCCTGATTTAGTCCCCTGATTTGTAAAAATCGAAGAAAGAAGTAACATATGGGTGAGGTATTTAAAATCTTGGCGATAGATGGAGGAGGAATAAGAGGAATTTTTGCGGCCCAGATTCTTAAGCGAATCAAGGATGAACTAAAAATCGAATTCCATAAAGAGTTTAACCTCATTGCTGGTACGAGCACAGGATCGATTATTGCAGGAGGTTTGGCTATTGACTATCCGATAGAAAGCCTCGTCGATTTATATAGAGATGAAGGAGGGAAAATTTTTCAGAGAAATTATTCAGACCGCCTGAATTGGTGGAATTGGAAAGCGCTTTTGGCGAGCAAGTACAATAACACATATTTGGAAGAGATATTGGGTAGAGTTTTCAAAGAGTTAACCCTGTCTCAGACAAAAGCGAAATTAATCATCCCAGCAACAGATATTTCTAATGGAAATGTTTTTGTGTTCAAGTCGAATTATGATTCCAATTTTGTGAGAGATAAGGATATAAGACTAGCTGATGCTATATTGGCATCCTGTTCTGCACCAACGTTTTTTAATCCTCATCGAGTAAAGGAATATCTGTTAGCCGATGGAGGATTATGGGCTAACAATCCTTCACTAGTAGCCTTAACAGAAGCAATGGGAAGACGATTTAAAATACCGAAAGAAGATGTCAGGATTCTGTCAATAGGAACTGGTACGAACAAAAAGTATTATAATCCGAAAGATTATAATAAGAATTGGGGGCTAGGACGCTGGGGAGTAGGACTGGTCAGCACGATAATGAATCTGCAATCAACGAATGTTGACAACATTGTTCGATTTATCTTGTGTGATTCTGAACGATTCGTCCGGTTGAATTATGAGACAGGTTGCGATGCAGCATTAGATGATGTTATTGCTGTAGATAACCTAGTTGCAAAAGCGGATGAAAAATTCACCTATAATATAGAAATGATTAAGAAATTTTTTAAAGGAGGGCATTAATATGGAACTAATTGCTTTTTTCGATAAATTCTTAGCTGATACGGTTAATTTAAATCAATCTAGTTTGGATATTCTGAGCGACAAGGTGAGTATATTAGATTCGTTCTTTAAGAGTAATGATATGCTCAAAAAGTATTACATTGAACTTCTGCCGCAAGGATCGTATGGACAAAAAACAATTATCAAGCCACCGAAAGACAAAGATTTTGATGTTGATGTTCTCTTATCGTTACAATCGATAAATGGCTGGCAACCGAAGGATTATGTCGTTAACGTTCATGCTGAATTTATACAAGATGGTAATTACAAAAAGATAATTGAACTAAACTCACGCTGTGTAACGATACACTATTCGGGTGATTTTCATGTGGATATCGTGCCGTTTCTCAAGATTAATGGAAAACATTATATTACAAATAAAGATGATAACCGTTTGGAAAAAACAAAACCCATAGCGTACACAGAGTGGCTCATGAAAAAGAATGCCGCTGCAAATAGCTGCTTAATAAAAGTTATCCGGTTAGCTAAATACTTGCGAGATATCAAAGAGAACTTTTCAGTTAAGTCGATACTTTTAAACACGCTGATTGGCAACTGCGTTGCAGATAAAGAAGCGCTCTCAGAATTTACGAATTTACCAACTACTTTCTTAACAATATTTACTAGATTGAATACTTTTCTTCAAAACAATCTAACCATGCCGATAGTAAAGAATCCTACACTTTTAAGTGAAGATTTCAATCGACACTGGGACCAAAAAAAGTATTCAAATTTCCGCGAAAAGACAAAACTATACTTTGACAAAACGAAAGCTGCATACGATGAGGTGGAAAAAGAGGAAAGTATAAAGAAATGGCAAGCTGTTTTTGGCGATGATTTTCCCAGTAGCGTAGTAGATGATGAAAAAGCAAAATCGTTTTCGGTATTAGCATCAAAGTCAAAGCCTTGGGGCAATTAGTGTGTTGGTTCAGAGGGAATCCATCTTGGTTTAATAAACTTAAAGTTCAAGTAGAGGAAAAATATCCTCATTTAAAATTCTTTACCTATAATAACGAGATTTTAGCTCTACGCGGTCTGATTAATTTAACTGTTGGATCAAATACTCTCGATTCATACGAGATAGAGATCGTATTTCCTAAGCAGTATCCCTCCGAAGTACCACTTGTAAGAGAAACTGCAGGACGAATCCCAAGAATATTAGACAGACACGTGTATAAAAAAACTGGTTTCTTTTGTTTCGGGCCGAGACTGGCTATTAAAGAGGCGTGGGTGAAGAATCCTATTTTAATAAGCTTCCTGAGCGCTCATGTCATTCCTTTTCTAGCTAATCAATCATATTATGAACGAACGGGAGAATGGAAGAATGGTGACTATGCTCACGGCAAAGAAGGAATCATTCAATATTATAGTGAGCGTTTTGGCATTAAAGATGCGGACGAGTTGATAACAGTTCTTAATAGTGTTATAGGGGGCGTGAAAACTGGCCGCAATAATCCGTGCTTCTGCAACAGTGGAAAAAAGGCAAAGAAGTGTCATTTAAGCCTAGCTCTCGAATTGCGAAGACTCGGAGATAAAAGAGTTTTTATAGAAGATATGAAGAGTCTTAGCAGTGACTCAAAAACATCAGAGTCTCAGGAAAAGCAAGCATTAGAAGTCGCGACCGTATCGGCAAAACTAGCTCCTAAATAGTCTAAAAACCTATAGGCAAAAAAATAATAATACAAAAGAGGCTTGACATTGAGCCTCTTTTATTGTATATTAGTTATGGGCATATGCTTAAAAGAAATAGGGGGTATAGGAGTGCTTAGGAAACCCATAGGAAGGCCTATAAAGACGAGGTATATCAAGGCAGAGCCAGAGGTTATACAGTTTAGCCCCAGGGGCAAGCCCGGCAGGCCGCATGAGATAGATCTGTGCTTTGATGAATACGAGGCCTTGAGGCTGGCGGATCACAAGAATATGCCGCATAACGCGGCTGGCAAGATCATGGGAATCTCGCGCCAGACATTTGAAAGAATACTTAAGAAAGCCAGAAACAAAGTTGCGGATGGTATTGTTAATGGCAAAATTATTAGAATTGAAGGCGGTCAGGTCAAGGTTGGTTAGACGCTAGATTCTTCGGCTGCGCCTCAGAATGACAGTGTGTGAAGGCTCATAATGGCAAGGCAAAAAGGGCTCATGAGAAGGCCTAGGATCAACGTTCTTTTGAGAAACTAGGCATTGGTAAGGCAAAATTTGGGACAGTCCCTTTTCGAACCCTGTTATAATAGGACTGCTCTAAATGGGAATGATCTGCTATA
>CAZVDQ010000054.1:0-8134 GCA_964625435.1 uncultured Mariniplasma sp. | reverse complement strand
TTCGTAACTGATCCAACTTGTATATGAAAGAATCACATGTAAATCTTTTTTATCATCCAAAAATACACTTTGTCCATAATAATAATATTGGATATAAGAGATGCCTAAAAAGTCTAGTATAGTAGGCGTAATATCATATTGTGATGTAATCACATCAGAGACACCAGATCCAAGTGCTTGACTGTAAATAAAGAATGGAACCTTTTCAATTTCAAAAGGTATGTCACTATTGGGTGTATACTCTACTGTCATTTCATAATCAGAATAGTTTTTATGATCACTATACATGAGAATCATTGTATCATCTAATAAGTTTTTAGTTTCTAAATCATCAAGCATAATTCCCAATCCTTTGTCAAAATCCATTTGTGCTGCAGTGATTGTAAGTAACTCAATAGGTGCATTATCGTAAGCAGGATCTTGAGCTAAAATGTCATAATATTCCTTAAGTTCTTCGCGATATTTATTATGTGGACCATGTGGTGTCACTGTAATAACAAATGTAAAGAACGGATTATCCTGAACTGGAACAATTAAGTCTTTTAACTGGTCAAACATCATTGAATCTAAAGGCATATATGCACTCTCATCAACTTGCATTGAATCTATCGCGTAAAAATCTTGAAATCCGAGATTCGGATAAATAATATTGCGGTTGAAGAACGAACCATCGTAATTATGAAATGCATTTGCTGTATAACCATTTTCAGTTAAAATATGTGGTAAAGCATTATGAAATGAATTATCTCCAAATGAAAACATAAAATTATCCGTTTGAAAATACATCATTGACGTGAGTGCTTTTAATTCAGCATCATAAGTATAATTATTTTTGGCTGCAGAATAAAAGTTATCGTAATGAATTCCTTCATTATATAGACGGTAATAGTTTGGTGTATACGCTGGAGAATATGCGTATTCTTCACAGGTTTCACACTGAATTAAAATAATATTTTGTCCTTCTAATGAGCCGTAAAGAGACGATTGTTCTGCAATAGATAAATCAAGTCCTTCATTAATTTGATCTATATATTTATCGGTGAAAAAGATTGGTTTAATCGAATTATTAGCATAAGTTACAATATCTTTCGTATGATATGTAATAGAACCAAATTTTTGGACAAATAAATTTTTATCTGCAGGTGTTTGAAAAGTTAATACATCGTTTGCATTTATGATATAGGGGCTAAAGAATAAACCTAGTACAGTAATAAATAGAAATAAAGCATGCTTAGCATATTGTTTAGTTCTACTTTGTTGATTAAGTTTAACTATCTTATTGAGTACAATCAAACTAAATATTAAGAATCCTAGAATGAGTATCCATATAAAAATGCCATATGAAGCTAGAGGATTATATTTCAATCCAATTTCCATCGTGTCCTGCAAAGACTCTAAGAGCATCGCAAATGATGTTACATCCTGTTTATAAAAATAGAGTGTACTATCTGTCAAAAAGAATGCAAACATAAACAATATGTAAGTTACATAAGCAATATATCTCATTTTATTACTTTTAATAAATGCTATAATTGCCAAAATTAATGAAACATTGAAAAATGCAATAAATAAATGAACAAAACTGACACCAAATCCATATCTAAAAATAAAGATTAAATCAAAAGAAAACACAATGAGTGCAACAATTAGAAATTCAAAAATTCTACTTTTTTGTGCTAATCCTTTAATTGCTTTCATCATTTTCCCTTCTTTCAATTTTTTATATCATTTATTGTTCTTTTTTTCATTTTTAATTTGATCAAGTATCTTTTTCTCTTGTTCAGTCATTTTGATATCTTTAATCAAATCAGGTCTTTTATGATAAGTCCTTTTTACTTGTTGTTCCTTGCGCCAATCTGCAATTTTTTGATGATGCCCAGATAACAATAGTTCGGGGACTGTATATCCTTTGTAAGTTTCTGGTTTTGTATATTGTGGAAATTTAAGCCATCCGTTTTGCAAAGAATCTTCTTCAGCTGAATCTTCATGGATGACATTGGGGATAAGTCTCGTTATAGCATCAGTAATAATCATTGCTGGAATTTCTCCACCAGTTAATACATAATCTCCAATGGAAAGCTCCATGTCAATTAGTGATTCTATTCTAGCGTCTATACCTTCATAATGGCCACATAGCAAAATGAGATGATCATATTTTGCTAATTGTTTAGCAGTTTTTTGTTTAAATAATTTTCCCTGTGGAGAAAGATAAATCACTTTCGAATCCTTCGTTTTTAATTTGTCAATGGCATCATAAAATGGAGGAAAGGTCATTAACATTCCAATACCACCACCATAAGGTGTGTCATCGATATTTCGATGTTTATTATGACTATAATCTCTAATTTGATGAAGGCGAATGTCAACAAGTTTTTGTTCTACCGCTCTTTTGATAATTGATGTCGATAAAAATGTATCAAAAAATTCAGGAAATATTGTAACAATATCAATAATCATAATAAACCCTCAATTGGGTTGATAATAATTTTATCTTCCAAAACACTTTCGACAAAAGCATTCACAAAGGGAATAAGTACTTTTTTACCATTTTGTTTTTCTATTTCTAGCAAGTGTCCTTGTGGTACAGGAATCATATTAATCACTTTACCAACAAAGATATCATCAATAGTATATACATCCTTTTCCAGTAAATCTTCATAGTGATAATCATCTTCTTCAAGCTCTTGGTCTGGTCTTTCATCAACATAAACATCCAAGCCTTTGTAGACCAAGATGTCGTTGATATTGTCGTAGGATTTGAATTTTACGATGAGAAGCTTCCCTTGAGGTCTTACTCTTTCTATCGTAAAAGTCTTTTTTATTCCTTTAAGCATCACAAATACTTCAGCACCAACTAAAAAGCGATTAAAATCACTTAGATTGTAGATTTTAACCTCTCCCTTGATGCCATGTGAATTTGTAATATTGCCAATTTGATACATAGCGTTCATCCTTAAAATGAGTCAATGTCGATTTGTACTCGCTTGCCTTCTTTCGAAGCACCAGCATAGACAATCGTTCGCATTGCACTCGCGATTTTACCGCCTTTTCCAATGACACGTCCTAGATCTGCTTCATTTACTAGAAGCTGAATAGTAATAGTTTGTTCATCGTTGGATAAGATCTTAACTAGGACATCATCTGGGTTAACGACTAATGGCATTATCATATTTTTTATGAGTTTTTCGAAATCAACAGCCATGATATGTACCCCCCTTATTTACTTAAAATATTATATTTCTTGAACAAACTCTTTACTGTATCTGTTGGTTGAGCACCATTGCCTAGCCATTTTTGAATTTTTTCAGCATCTACTAGAACTTTCCCAATTAAAGGATCATAAGTTCCAAGAATTTCTAAAAATCTTCCATCTCTAGCCATACTTGATTCACTCGCAACAACACGGTAAAACGGTCTCTTGTTAGAGCCAAAACGTTGTAAACGTAATTTAACTGCCATATTTTTTCTCTCTTTCTATTTGTTATCCACATCCATTATACCCAATAATTTTTATCTGTCAAGTCTTTTTCCTTAACACTTAAAAATTTAAGTTGGGATCATACATTTGAGATGGTCCAAAATACTTAAATCCCTTAATATCTTTGAGTTGTTTTTTTAACGCTTGTTCTTGATCGTGATCTGCGTAAACGACTGCATAGTTTTGTTTATTTGAAATATAGGCAATATCTACAGGCATATTTTTTAGTTTTTCTAAAACATGTTTACCTTGATAGAAGATTACAAATGACATTCTGTTAGCGTACATGGCAACTACCTCCTTTAGTGACTATCCCAATTTTATTTGGTGTCTTGATATGTGATGATACTGCTTGAGTGAGCTCACTTAAAAATTGATTGAGTTCATTCTGAAATTTTTCTTCCGTTTCGAAATATTTTAAAACTTCAGGTTTTTGATACAAAATGATTTTTGCTTCGCTCAGTGCTTTACTTACACTTTTATAGCTTGGGTGATAAGCTCCACCCTCATTCATGAGTTTTTCAAATTCGTTCTTATATACTTGAAAATTTTGAATCTCATCTGGATATTTTTGATAAATTAACTTATCATATTGTTTAATCGCTTGATATGTGGGGTCAAGTTTTAGTTCTTCTAAAACTTGATAAGTTTGCATTATTATTTCAGTCATAGAGTTCTTCTTTCTTAAATGATTCATACGTTCCAGATGCTAAATCATCTAATTTAAGATGACCAATTTGGATACGCTTTAATTTTACCACTAGATAGCCAATAGATTCAAACATCCGCTTAATCTGGTGAAATTTTCCTTCATCAATAGTAATCCAAACCTGATTATCAACTGAACGAATAGATAAAGCTTTAGCAAGATATTCTTGATGTTTACCATCTTTAATCACGACTCCATTTTGAAGCTCTTTATGATAATCAAATGGGTGATCAAGCAAGACTTCATAGGTTTTGGGTACATGTGATTTAGGCATAGTGATCTGATGAGCAAGCGCACCATCGGTTGTTAAAATCATGAGACCTTCAGCATCTAGATCAAGACGACCCGCTATAGCATAATCAAATCTATTATAGGGCTCTTTAATAAGATCTGTGACACAAGGATATTTTTTATCGAAGTTGGCAGATAAATATCCGATGGGTTTATTCATTTTCAAATAGATAGGATATTGATAGAATACACGTTTTGAATCAAGATAAACATCTTCGATGCTTGGATCTACATCAAAGCTTGGCACAAGTATTTTGATATTGTTAATAACAACTTCATGATTTTTGAGAAAATCTTTTATTTCACTTCTTGAACCATATTTTAGATTGCTTAAAAATTTATCAATACGCATCTGTGAACTCCTTATGATATAATGATAGGTGAGGTGTATTTACATGATTCTGATGAAAAATATAATTCGCGAAGGGCATAAAACTTTGGAAACTGTCGCTAAAGAAGTTAAGGTTCCATTGTCTTCCGCAGATAAAAAGTTACTTAAAGAAATGTTAGAATTTGTCATGAATTCACAGGATGAAGAAATGGTTGAAAAATACGAACTTAGACCGGCTGTAGGTATTGCTGCACCACAAGTCAATGTTTCAAAGCGTATATTTGCTTGTCATGTAACTGATTTTGATGGGACACTATATTCTTATGCTTTAGTTAATCCCATGTTAACACAAAAGAGCACAGAAATCATTTATGTTCCAGGTGGTGAAGGTTGTTTAAGTGTTGATCGTCCTACTGAAGGACTTACTCCACGTTATAAATCAGTGACCTTTGAAGCATTATCTTATGATATAGCTAGTGGAAATTTATTTCCAGTTGAGCTTCACCTAGAAGGCTATGTAGGCATTGTTTTCCAACACGAATTTGATCATATTAACGGTATAATGTTTACGACTAAACTCTTTAGTTCGTTGCCATATGCAGAACCTGCTTTTCATATACCTGATGAAAATGATACTATTTAAAAATAATTTTAATAACTTTGATTTGATTATCTAAAATGTCATCATAGGTGACATTTTTTGTTTCTTCATTAGGGAAAATCTTTCTAGATAAATCAGAAAGCATAGATTCCTTTTTCTTTTCTCTAGTTTTAAATACTTTTGTAAAGAATCCAGCTTTCTTCGTTTCTATTGCAAAAACTTCCTCATTGAATTTATTGTCAATAAGAATTAATCCATCATACCGATCTCTAATTAACTTCTTAAAAATTGAAATGACATCTGTTTTCCCATAACCAATAAGCATAGGCACATTTTGATGATCAGCATCAATTGCAGCAAACCCACCTATTCTTTTCTTTAGAAGACGATATGCTGTTGTTGTTGATTCGTTATTCGTCATGAGATGAACGGGATCAAAGAAAACACTGATGATGTTTGATTTAATTTTTTTTAAAAGGTATGCATATACATTCGCTTTGTAATTATTTACTGGTAGAAATATAATCTTTTTATTACCTTTCATCGCAGCATCAATAAATGGTTCTAATCTTTTTTGGATGTTTTCATATTCTTCAATAACATCATTAAAGATAGGCAGTCTGAAAAATAGATTCTGGACTTTTAGTCTATCCGAAAATTTAATCATGTATTTAAATTCGTCCAACGCTTCTGAATGTTTATGATCATCATTGATATCAAAGGATTTTATTCCAGTATCAATCCCTATGATTTTTATTTTTGTTTCTTTAAGGGATAAGATTATTTTCTTAATCTCAGATTCACTTAGCTCAATGAGTGGTGATTGATTATATGTACGTAAACATATCGTGTTTAAATGATGTTTATTCGCAGATTCTAATTGTTCCTCAAAAGAGGCTGTTCCATTTAAATCTAAAAAACCTGTTAATATGGGTTTCATAAGTTTCTCCATTCATACATCAAAATACCTCCAGCGACACTCACATTCAAACTTTCCACATTTTGGGTTGAAATACTAATTGCCCCATCGGAAAGAAATTTAACATCATCAGAGATACCATGTCCTTCATTACCTAAAATAAGCGCTGTTTTCATTGTTTTTTGAGGATCACCTTTTTCATGTGCATCGGCATATAAAATTTGGAATCCTTGTTTTTTTAATTCCATCAGTGTTGATTCAAGAGGTTTTCGCTCTAAATAAACATCAAATATTGCCCCTTTGGATGCTCTAACAACCTTTTCATTATAAAAATCTGCAGATTTCAAACTGACGATGACATGCATAAAACCGAATGCTGATGCATTTCTAATTAAAGCGCCAACATTATCTGGATCCTGGACATCATCTAAGATTAGAACCTTATCACTATATTGTACAGGATTAATCTTCTTACAAATTGCGATTTGATCAAAATATGTTTCTGTTTGTTGCAGTTCATCCATCAGTTCTTTTGATATGAGAATGCCTTCCTTTTCCGAATTAGAGGTAATGATTTCATCAATTGCTTGGTGAGTTCTTGCTCCGTCTATTAAATGTTTACCATAAACCAAAAAAAGATTGTAGGAATCTCGGTACTTTTTAGTTTTCAATTTTACCCATCTCTTAAATGAATTATTTTGTTTTGAGAAAATCATCATTTATTCAATTCCTTTTCTATTTCATCTAATGCTTCTTTAACGGTAAATCCGTGAGAGGCTAGTTGATATTGAGTCATCATAGAAATCTCAATTGTGCGAATATTTTCAAGAGTTTCTTTTAGTATAGGTTCAAAATCTATGTTTTGTTCATATTTTGAAGCATAAGCTTCCATTGGTTTTGTCACCGGTGATTTGGGTACATATATACTACAGCAATCATTATATGGTCTAATTGAAACCTCATATGTATTGATTTTCTTTGAAATATCAATAATATCATTCTTATCATAAGTAATGAGTGGTCTTATAATTGGAATTTTTGTCACAGATTCTACAACTTTCATACTTTGCAATGTTTGACTTGCTACCTGTCCAACAGATTCACCATTAATCAAACATAAACACTTATGGCGTTTAGAAAATCTTTCACCCAATCGATACATCATTCTTCTCATGACTGTAATGATATAAGGATCAAAAACATGATCTAATATCTGTTCATGTATCTTAGTAAACGGAACCAAGTGAAGTTTAATTTTCTGCGTAGGTGTGTATTCACTTAATACGGCAGCTAAATCAATCACTTTCTGAACTGATTCAAGAGGAGTGAGCGGTGTAGATTCAAAATGAAATAATTCAACCTCAATCCCTTGTTTAATTGAAAGAAATCCAGCAACTGGGCTATCTAAGCCTCCGCTTAGCATCAACAAACCTTTACCTGCGGTACCGAAAGGAAATCCTCCCAAACCTTTTATGCTTTTTAAATAGATGTATGCGACATCACTTCTTAAATCAACATGTAAGATATTCGCTGGCTTTTTAACGTCAACAATGAATTTCTTTTGTGCTTTACTCAAAATTGGGCTTGCTATGTATTGTGTAATTTCTTGACTTGTCATTGGAAATGATTTATCATGTCTTCTTGTTTCTATTTTGATATGTTCCATTTCATTTTCAATCTCTTTGTCTAATACTTGCACTGCAATCTGAATAATATCTTCTAGCGTAGGCAATGCAACATAAGCAACGTTGAAAGAATATAAACCTGGAATTTGATTTAATCTTTTGATAATAACTGATTCATCC
>CAZVDQ010000053.1:0-9390 GCA_964625435.1 uncultured Mariniplasma sp. | reverse complement strand
ATAGATTTGATAAACAATACCATTTTTCCATAGTTCTGTTTGCTTCATAATTTCTCCTATATAAACGTTTGATTTACTCTTATTATATAACAAAATGTTTAAATGCTCATGACTATTTAAACAACTTTGCAAACAAAAAAAGACTGTTTCTTATTCTAGAAACAATCTTTGACGTAATCAATTAAAATCCTTTAATGCTTCCAATAAATCTTTTAAGGGTAATCCGACGATTGTAAAAAAGTCACCTTTATAATGATCAACCAAACTTCCTCCATCACCTTGAATACCATAAGATCCGGCTTTGTCCATTGGTTCACCTGTTTTAATATAATTTCTGATTTCTATATCACTGATTGATTTTAGCCATACTTCAGTTGCAGAAACAAAGGCATGAATTGTCTCACCTTTGGCCAAGGCAACGCCTGTATATACTGTGTGTCTTTCTCCAGATAACATTTTTAACATGCGATATGCATCATCTTCATCTTTTGGTTTACCTAAAACTTCATTTCCATATACGACAATTGTATCTGCACCAATCACTACATCGTTTGGATGTAATGCTGCAACATGCACAGCTTTCATTTTGGCTAATTCTATCACCATATCTTGTGGTTTTAGTTTTTCATCAACAATTTCTTCCAAATCACTAGACTCGATGATGAAATCCAGACCTGCATCTTTAAGCAGTTTAGCTCTTCTGGGTGAATTACTCGCTAATATGAGCATTGTTCAACCCCCTTTATTGTAAAATATTATAACACATCTATGTTGATATTTATCCATTTATTTACATGTCGCATGATATAATAGTCTTGTAGAGGTGAGGTACAAAAATGAACAGAATCATTCCTTTAATCAAAAACGAACTCAAGATAGAACCCAAATCAACACTGATTTTATCAGTGAGTGGTGGTGTTGACTCTATGGTTTTACTATCAATACTTACAAAAGGTCCATACAACATCGTTGTTGTTCACTTCAATCACCTCAAACGTGATGAATCAGTTATTGAAAAAGATTTAGTACGAAACTATTGTCAAATGAATGATATTCCATTTCATTACTACACGATTTCAGTAAAATCAGGTAATTTCCATCATCAAGCACATCAAATGCGCATTTATTATTTAAATGAAGTTGCTAATCTCTACAAAACACCTTACATCCTAACTGCTCATCATCTTGATGATTTATTTGAAAATGTGCTTATCAAACTTACTAGAGGTAGTAATCTATTGGGGTATGCTGGAATGCAGTTGATGCATACTGATGGCAAATATACTTATTTAAAACCCCTATTATACACATCAAAAGAAGATATCATCTCTTTCGCAAGTGCAAACAATATCTCCTATCTTGAAGATAGTTCTAATGAAGAAAATTATTATTTACGCAATCGTTATCGTCACGCTGTTGTGCCAATCATGAAACAAGAAAATGAAAACCTGCTAGATCA
This sequence comes from uncultured Mariniplasma sp., assembly GCA_964625435.1. Classification (GTDB taxonomy): domain Bacteria; phylum Bacillota_I; class Bacilli_A; order Acholeplasmatales; family Acholeplasmataceae; genus Peloplasma. The sequence continues at coordinate 7,931 of CAZVDQ010000053.1, read as the reverse complement.
AATTAAACAGTACAATCAACAGGTAACTCACGCTTTTGATTTCATTAGGAAAACAACAAAATTGCTTGTCCAAAAAGATAAGATCATTAATATTGAACAGTACAAATCCTATGATGAGGCGATACAAGATGATATCATTGCTTACTTCATAGAATCAGAACATCTGACACTAACTAATGAAATCATTCAAAAAGTTAAAAAGATATTGCTTTCTAAAAAGCCAAATCAAGTTTTCAAGCTAAGTAAGAATCATTCCTTTGTTAAGGCTTACAATCAGGCTTACATAAAAACTTTATCCTTGATAAAACCTGTTAGAATAAAGCTTCATGAAGGCGAAAATGACTTATTAAATATGGCTATTTTCACATTTTTTCATAATTCTGATGCGATTACTGAAGAATTCTCTAAATTATGTTATAATAAATTAGCATTTCCACTATGGATAAGACATAGAGAAGATGGTGATCTGTTAGCATTTGAATACGGTCATAAAAAACTCAAAAAACTGCTGATTGATCTTAAAATTCCGAATGAAGACCGCAAGAAACTTTGGATTTTAACGGATAACGATGACCATATACTTTGGGTTCAAAATTATTATATCAATCAAACCCTTGGTGAATCTAAAACTCTATTCTTTCAATTAAAAGGGGTAAAAAAGCATGCGAAATGATATCGCAAAAATTCTAGTTTCTGAAGAAGAAATTGCTCAAATTTGTACTAAATTAGGAGCACAATTAACTCAGGATTACAAAGATAAACAACCACTCTTGGTTGGTTTACTTAAGGGATGTATGCCTTTCATGTCTGATTTAACAAAAAAAATTGATCTCAAATTTGACATTGCATATATGTCAGTAAGTAGTTATCATGGAGGAATTGCTTCCTCTGGAGATGTTAAAATTAAAATGGATTTAGACATCTCAATTAAAGGTAGAGACGTTCTTATTGTTGAAGATATCGTCGATACTGCAAACACAATTGTAACGATTGTTGAACTTTTTAAACATCGTGGAGCAAAATCTGTCAAAGTGGTTACCTTATTGGATAAACCAGAAGGTAGACTTAGACCATTCCAACCAAAATATATTGGAAAATCAATTCCAAAGGAATTCGTTGTAGGTTATGGATTAGACTATAACGAATACTACAGGAACCTACCCTATGTAGGAATTTTAAAACCAGAAGTATATAATCATTAATATAAAGGGGTGTATTTATGAATCAAAACCCAAAAAAAACTGACCCAAAAAGAAAAATTGAATATCGTAAAAAGCCCGATTATCTAATCATGCTATTTACACTTGTAGTTGTCATCGGTATCTTCTTATTTTTAAGAGATGCCCTTGAAGGACAAGTACAAGAGTTGACTGTATCTGACATAGAACAAGCAGCAACATTAGAACATATTGAGTCTATCGAATATTCATTAATCGGTGGAGATAATTTTGATTTAGTTCAAGTCACTGGTAAGATTTATGACCAACAAAAGGCTTTGTACAATAACATTGTAAGCTTTGAAAGAGTCATGAGAATAGACCAAGCTCAATCTATATTAGATACCGTAGAATCTTATGGGGGTACAACGGACGTTGTTGCGAAATCCGGTATCACCATATGGAGTGTCTTATTCAATTTAGTCCCAATCATTTTGGTACTCGTCATTCTATTTGTTATATTTAAAAATGCAAACAATCAAAACAGTAAAGCATTCGATTTTGCTAAAAATAGAGCTAAACTTAATCGCGAAAAATCAATAACATTTAAAGATGTCGCTGGATGTGATGAAGAAAAACAAGAAATGGAAGAACTCATTGATTTCCTAAAAGCACCAAAAAAATATATTGATATGGGTGCTAGAATTCCAAAAGGTGTACTTCTTGTTGGTGCTCCTGGTACTGGTAAAACACTACTAGCTAGAGCAGTTTCAGGTGAAGCTAATGTCCCATTCTTCTCAATTTCAGGTTCTGATTTTGTTGAAATGTTTGTTGGTGTTGGTGCATCTCGTGTACGTGATCTATTTAAAGTAGCAAAAGAAAATTCACCTTGTATCATTTTCATTGATGAAATTGATGCAGTAGGTCGTCAACGTGGTGCTGGTTTAGGTGGCGGGCATGATGAAAGAGAACAAACATTAAATCAATTACTTGTTGAAATGGATGGATTTACTACTAATATGGGTATTATCATCATGGCAGCAACAAACCGTCCTGATGTCTTAGATCCTGCATTACTTCGTCCGGGTCGCTTTGATCGTCAAATCACAATCAATTTACCTGATGTTCGTGGACGTGCAGCAATTCTTAAAGTTCACGCTAGAAATAAAAAATTAGATCCAAAAATTAAGTTAGATGTCTTTGCAGCGCGTATTCCAGGTTTCACTGGTGCTGATATTGAAAACTTATTAAATGAAGCAGCATTACTTGCTGCGCGTGATAATCGTACGCTAATATCTGAAATAGATATGGATGAAGCTATTGATAGAGTTATGATGGGGCCTGCTAAAAAGAGTAGAAAATATTCAGTTGGCGAAAAGAAAACTGTTGCTTATCATGAAGCTGGACATGCTGTTATCGGTATTAAATTAGAAGATGCAAATGTTGTTCAAAAAGTAACGATTATTCCTAGAGGTATTGCTGGTGGTTATAATCTTATGATTCCTGCTGAAGAAAAGTTCCTTGAAACAAAGAAATCATTAACAGCTCATATTATTTCTTATCTTGGTGGTAGAGTTGCCGAAGAAATCGTATTTGATACTGTAACCACGGGAGCATATAATGACTTCCAGGTTGCAACAAAAATAGCAAGATCTATGGTTACTGAATACGGAATGAGTGACCTAGGTCCTATCCAGTATGAAAGTTCTGGGGGTAATGTTTTCTTAGGTAGAGATTACTTCAAAGAAAAAAACTTCTCAGACCAAGTCGCACATGAAATTGATAAAGAAGTTCGTCATATCATAACTGATTGCTTCAATACTGCTAAAACTATAATTGAAGAAAATCGTGAATTGTTAGATTTAATTGCTCACTATCTTGTTGAAGTTGAAACACTCACTAAAGCTGACATCGATGAAATCGTTGAAACTGGTAAACTATCATGGTGGCATGAAAAACAGGGATTAGCTACTAATGCGGCTTGATAAATATCTCAAGGTTGCTCGCATTATCAAGCGAAGAACACTTGCAAAACAAGCAGCAGAAAAAGAAAAAGTAGAAATTAATGGAAAAATAGCAAAACCTTCTACTGCTGTTAAAGAAAATGATGTTTTAACACTTTATCTAGGATCAAAAATTATCAAAGTTAAAGTGACATCATTGGAACTGAAAAAGGATCTACTTATGTATGAACTTTTACAAGAAGAAAAACGGCCATAACTTTAATTATGGCTTTTTCTATGATATAATATCTTGAATTAGGAGGATTAACAATGTATCCAGAAGACTTAAAAGAACAACAAATTGTACGTCGTGAGAAAGCACAAGAACTTAAAAACAAAGGAATTGAACCCTTCGGTCAAAAGTTTGTTAGAACACATAACAGCAAACAAATTTTTGATTTGTACCAAATTGATGATCATAATACACTTGAAGAAAAGCATATTGAAGTCACCGTTGCTGGAAGAATCATGCTCAAAAGAGGGCAAGGTAAGGCCGGCTTTATGAATCTTCAAGATAGAGATGGGCAAATTCAAGTTTATGTCAGACAAGATGCCATTGGTGAAGACTCATATGAAATATTTAAACAAGCAGACTTAGGTGACATCGTAGGTATTAAAGGTGTTCTTTTTAGAACAAGAACTAATGAACTCACTGTTAAGGCACAAATATTTACTCATCTGACAAAAGCACTTAGACCGCTACCTGATAAATTTCATGGTTTACAAGATAAAGAAGAAGCTAGACGTCGTCGCTATGTTGACTTAATGGTTAACGAAGAAGCTCGAAGAGTTGCATTCATGAGACCTAAAATCATTCGTGAGATTCAAAAGTATTTTGATGCTAAAGGTTTTGTTGAAGTTGAAACACCAGTTCTTCATAGTATTTTAGGGGGAGCATCTGCGCGCCCATTTGTTACCCATCACAATACATTAGATATGGACTTCTACTTACGTATTGCTACTGAATTACCTTTAAAGAGACTTATCGTGGGCGGTATGGAAGCTGTATATGAAATTGGTAGACTCTTCAGAAACGAAGGTATGGATGCTAAACATAATCCAGAATTTACATCAATTGAAGCTTACTTAGCTTATGCTGACATGGAAGATATGATGGATTTAGTTGAAGATTGTCTTTCGACAGTTACTTATGAAATCTTAGGAACCTATGAGCTAAACTTTAATGATCACATCATCCAAATGGCTCACCCATGGAAGCGTTGGCATATGGTTGATGCGATTAAGGAATTATCTGGAGTTGATTTTTGGAAACAATACACGTTTGATGAAGCACTTAAACTCGCTGAAGCTCACGATATCCACATCGAAAAACACTTTAGTGTAGGTCATATCGTTGAATCGTTTTTTGAGAAGTATGTTGAACCAACCATTATTCAACCAACGATGGTTTATGGACATCCTATTGAAATTAGTCCTTTAGCAAAGAAAAGCGCTAAAGATCCAAGATACACAGACCGATTTGAACTATTCATCATGTCTAGTGAATACGCAAACGCTTTTAGTGAACTTAATGATCCAATCGATCAAAGAGAGAGATTTGAAAATCAATTAAAAGAAAAAGCATTAGGCAACGATGAAGCAACTGAAATGGATGTTGACTTTGTTGAATCCTTAGAATATGGTATGCCTCCAACTGGTGGTCTCGGTATTGGAATCGACAGATTCGTCATGCTATTAACGAATACACCTAACATTAGAGATGTCATCTTATTCCCACATTTAAAGCATAGATAAAATTTTGAAGCAACTGATAATCAGTTGCTTTTTTTTATATGCTATACTTGATATATGATACAATTAAGGTAAAAGAGGGGTACAAATGAAGCAGATTATCGTTTCTGGATTAAAGAAAGATTATCTAAATGGAAAGATTGTCCATGAAGTTCTCAAAGGCATTGATTTTTCTATTGAACAAGGAGAATTTGTATCCATTTGTGGACCTTCAGGATCAGGAAAAACCACACTATTATATGTTCTTGGTGGTCTTGAACCCCATACAGGTGGTTCTATTTCAATGTTTGGTAAAGAATTGGACACATATACAGATTCCGAAAAAGCAAAAATGCGTTCACAAGATATCGGATATGTCTTCCAATTTTATAACCTTATTCCAAATTTAACAGTCTACGAAAATATTCTTCTATCTTCTGTTTTAGGTATCAATAAGTCAAAAGATGAAATATTTGATGTTCTTGAGTCAGTGGGAATGAAAGAGTATAGTAGTTACTATCCTTCTCAACTATCTGGTGGTATGCAACAGAGAGTCGCTATAGCAAGATGTCTAATTAATGAACCAAAAATTATATTCGCTGATGAACCCATCGGAAGCCTTGATTATAAAAATGGACTAGCTATCATGGAATTATTTAAAGAACTCAATCAAAAATACCATAAAACTATTTTGATGGTTACGCATAACGAAGACACAACCGTCTATGGAACACGAACGTTACATATGTTGGATGGGAAAGTGATTAAGGATGAAAAAAACAATCAATAGATTTGGATTTTCATTTCGTTTTGCATTCAAGAATCTAATTCGTTTTCGACTGCGATCAATTCTACTCATCTTAAGCTTCATTGCTTTATTTGTAACATTATTATTAGGTTCTTCAACACAAATGTTCATAAAATCCTACTATTATGATGAACTTGTAGATAAATATCGAAATATTGATTTTTCAATGGGTATTACCTTGAATAGTAATTTGAGATTTTTTTCAATTCGTCCACTTACAGAATCATCTGATATTGATACTTACATTGAAGATTATGCACCATTTTTTGAAATGGATACGCTTGTTGAAATCAATGATACAAAACAATATGTTAAAACCATGGCATCAACCCTAGATAATTTCATAAAGGTGACAAATTCAATTCACTATGCCAATTCCACTTTAAATGATGATGAGGTCATTATTACCCAAAGTCTTGCAAATTCTTTTGAATTAAAAAATGGTGATCATTTAACATTATTTCTAGGAAATTTGACAAAAGAATATACAATTGTTGATATCGTAGATGATGGAGGATTATTTCAAGGCGAGACAATCTATCTAAATAAAGATGGAAGTTTATCATTTTTCTTATCTGCATTAAATCCATCATTGGGTTCTTTAAATCCAATTCTACTTACTAATTTTTATAATCAGGTTTATTTTGAAGTGAAAAATGGAACACAAACAGAACAAGCTATGCAATATGTTTCTTCAATAACTCAATTTTCAGGTTTGAATTTCCAACAATCGATTGATGAAGATGCACTTAATCAAATCGTTAGAAGATCTTCTTCGTTTTTCAATTTCATTGTAGCTATTGTTGTATTAGTCATCTTATTAGTCATGCAAACAACATTTCTACTATATTTCCAAGAAAAGAAAAAGGGCTTTGCTATCGTTAAGTTACTTGGAGGATCACATTGGTTTTCATATGGGGTCGTTCTTATTGAGATTCTATTTTTCTTTACGCTTTCTTTAATATTATCTGTGTTTATTTCTGATGCAGTCATGCAAAGTGGATTGCGTTATGTTGGCTCATCTGCAAGTTATCAACTTGAATTATCATCAATTCTTTGGTCTGCGCTCATTGCTTTTGTAATATATGTTTTAACTTCATTCTATTATTTCACTGTTTTTAATAAAGAATCTTCAATACAACAAACATTGAGCCAAGGTGTGGAAAGACAAATTAAATTGATTCCTCAGTTAATCATTTTCGTCTTATTTCTTTTTGTCTACTTTATATCAAAATCAAGTCTCACATATCCTTTATTAGGAGACTATGGAGCAATTGTTCAGGCGATTTCAATCATTGCTATTTTATTCTCACTAGCATTTATACTCATCCATCTATTTTTAAAAATGCAACACATAAGAAAGAAACCTATGATCTTTGCCCTTCAATTTAAAATACTATCTGCTAAAAAATCTTTCTACCAATATATTATTGTATTACTTGTTTGCTTTGTGAGCATCTTTTTACTCGTTCTTTCGAATGATCACATGAATAAGCGCATTAGTAATTATGAAAATGAATTTAAGGTTGATTTTATTTTAACTAATTTTATTAGTCGATATGATGAAACCTTCAATCAGATAGAACTATTGGATAATGTTGATAATGTTGCCAAAGTGGGATATCTAGAGAGTATCAATTTTGAGGATTTTGAACAAAACATCCGTAGTGTTATTTCAATGGATTCTCAAGATCTACCAGATTATTTTAATTTTAATTTATCTGCTGAGTCACTCATAAATCTCTCCAGTACCCAAAAATTAGTAATTCTACTACCTGAGAGATTCCAAATGCTTTATGATATGCAGGTTGGTGATGAAATCCATTTAAACATAAGTCCCCCACATCCTTATGAAGCATTTGAAATTGGTGGTTTTTTCAAAAAAGAAATAGGCGATTTGGCAATAGTAAACCTTCACTTATTTCCTATTTATGACGATGTTAGTCAAAATGCTATTTTCATAAATTCAAGTGCTAATAAAGAAACTCTAAAAAATGAACTCATCAACCTCTATAGTAAAAATATGGTTTACATCTTAGATTTTCAACAAGTCGTTGATTCAAAAGTATCAGAGATGCGAACAATAACAGAATATATGACAATTATTTTATCGACAATTATTGGTTGTTTTATACTTTCAATCTTTAATCATTCTATTTTACTTTTGGGACAAATGAAAGATTCATATGCTCGTTTATATGTTTTAGGTTTTTCGAAACAAAAAATGCTTGC
>CAZVDQ010000052.1:0-9745 GCA_964625435.1 uncultured Mariniplasma sp. | reverse complement strand
CCTACGGCTTCTATGACTATATCTGGATAGACTGCACCCTCATCAGAGAAACCCCAAAAGCCATTTTAATAGACTTTGATAACCGCAAAATTTGGCTTCCTAAAGTGTGGGTGGTGGAAAAACGAAATCGTACAACGCCTGTCATTCTGAGCCCCAAAGGGGCGAAGAATCTAGGAATTGACTCGCCTCGTCATCATAAGCAGCCACTCTCCATCAAAATATCTCAGTACAACTGGGCCAAAAAGGCCGGGTAGCCCAATTTACCGGGATTTCTCTTGCCTACTTATTATGCTGGGAGTATAATGTATGCTACCACAAAGGAGTGGTTATGAAAGCCATATAATACATTAAAGAAGCAATCTCAGAAATGGGGTTGCTTTTTGTGCTATATAAGGAGATAATTATGCAAAGGGACGATTTAATACGAGCTGCTGTAAATGTTGGAGGTCTAGAGATATTTGTTTTAGCTCCACAACTTCTAAAAGATTCTATAAACCATCTCGATGAATTACGAATTATTGCAAACTCAGTGCCTTACATAGACTGTTGTCATATAGTTACAAAAGAAAAATTGTGCCGGAAAATTTGTAAAAAGTTTACACTTATTCTTGATGCTCCTAAGCCTCCAAAAGGTATAGCAGCACTTGCAATTATAATTGAACATTTGACTGTTTGCCTTGCCGAAAACTCTTTTTCTCGACCTATTTGGCTTAAGCTAGCAAAGAATAGAAAATATTTTATTAGAAGAAGGTTTGCACGTCTCCTTAGAGATAAACTTACGCAGAAAGAAGCTGACGAGCTTTGGAGTATCTGGTGCAAAAAGAATGATTATGAGATTCTTCGCAATCTGATTCTTGCTGATTCGTCTATACGCCTTCCGAAAGAATGCATAGATATAATTGTAGAAATGGAAGAGCAAGGTTATCTTCTGTCACGTACAATGGCTCATGAGATTAATATAGTTGGAGTCAAAAGTTATAAGCGTTTCCGAAAAAAATATCCAGTTGGCGCAATTTATGCAGCAGGCTTTAGCGGCAGATCTGATCTTGTATCTAAGTTACGCCTTATAGCGAATCAAAATCAAGCTAATGAAGACGAATATAGAGCTGCGGTTTGGGCGTTAGCTCGCTTAGGTGATAAGAAAGGTATTTTTAAAATCGCAGCTAATGTGTTTAAAAATAACTAGGGGTCGCACAAAAGACAAAAAACAGAGATAACTTTATTAAATACGGGTGCTACTCCATGGTTTTTTCAGGATATACAGACGCTTTGAAAATTGAGCACCATACTGTTACTAATTTGAACAGGACAGTGTCTTTCAGGCGGGCATACTGTACATCTTAAAAAGGGTACAGTATAACGAATAAAAACCAAAACGTTTCTAATCACTAATCATAATCATATAGTAAAAAGGCTGATACAGTCATTGTGTATAAGATTAAAGAAGGCCAATACCAAATTCGTCCGCATACTTTAGGTGGGTTTAAAAAAGAATATAAAAAATAATTACACCAATTATTTTAAATAGGAGAATAAGCCATGATTGAGTATCTAAGAAATTTTAGTGATTCTGCAAAAGAGTTATCGAGGAATCCTTTAGGCATTATTGCGCTTTTTATTGTGTTAGTTTATGGTTTTGCCTGTTTGTTATTTGGCTTTTCTGCAGAACATCTAAATCTAGCTGAAAGAGCTCCCCTTATATGGTTTACAATTCTTTTCCCTGTTTTGGTATTATTTATCTTCTTTTGGTTAGTCACTCGGCATCATAAGAAATTGTATTCCCCTAGAGACTTCCGTGATGACGAATCTTTCTTAAGCGCTATGCGTGATAATCAAAAAAATCCAATAAAAACACAGGAAAGCGAATCTGACATAAAGGATTTAATAGCTTATGCCGAAGGGTTTGAGGTGATAAAAGAGCGAGAGAAAAAGATAACAAACGATCTTAAAAATAGAAAGTGCAATTTTTCCGATTCTAAAACTGTAGAAGTTTTAATTCATCAACTAGCTGCATCGCAAGTTTTAAATTGGTTTGAAAAAATATATAATACTTTATTTGGAAGCCAAATTAAGCTATTAAAAATACTTAATGCACATACTCTAGGGACTAGCCTTAGCATTATTTCACAGTTTTTCGATAGAGTAAAAAGCCAGTACCCAAAAGAATTAGGTACTTGGGATGTGAAAAGTTATTTGAGTTTTCTTATAACTTCGCAATTGATAATTGAGAAAGAAGGGAAAATTTTCATATCTAAATTAGGTAGAGAATTCCTTGTATGGTTAACAAAATCTGGATATTCAGAGTCTAAAGTATTATAACTTCTTTAGTTTTGTTTATACAGACATACAGACGTTTTAAAAATCGAGTACCAAATTTAAGGTATACAGACGCTTTGAAAATTGAGCACCATAGTGTCACTAATTTGAGCAGGACAGCGCTTCTTGGGCTGGTACACCGTACATCTTAAAAAGAGTACAGCGTAACGAATGAAAATCAAAACGTCTCTAATTACTAATTGATGGCAAATAATGGCATTGGAACATAGAACACCCACCATTTAAATAGCAAAAGCAAAAGATATAGCTTAAATGACCGAACAATTAATTCAATATATATGGCTATTTACTGTAGTAGTATTTCTTTGTGCCTTTTTAATATTTTTCATTCTAAGGCATGTAAAACCTCTGACAGCTGAAGAAATACAGCAGTTAGCTGGGAGTAGAAGAAAAAAAGAGATAAAGGAATACTACACATTTGATAAGGATGCATATTATGCTGACCCAAGTGTGAAAAGCAAAATGAAGGCTGACGGCAAGTATTACGATATGCAAAAGAATTTATTTGAGTTCCCATCATATGCAGCAGCATTGTTAAAATATAAAAAACATGAGTGGATAATTGTTGGATTCTGCCGAGATAAACAAGTCTTAAAAATGTGGATAAATAAAGGAGACGACAATATGAGTGTTTCGCTATTTATAGAAATTGAGGAAATGATCAGAAGCACAGAAGAAGTATTCGGTAACAGCATACTTTTTTTCCACAACCACCCGAATTCAAACCCAAGTTCTTATAGCTGTAAAATGCCAAGTGAACAAGATTTAAAAATGTCTAGCGGAAGAAGCACTTGCTTAAAAAAAGAGGGCATAAATTTGATAGAGTTTATTTGTGAGAGAGGATTCCACCACCAGTATTGTTTTTCGATAGCAGACCAATTTATGCCCTTATCAATTTTTGCAGACAACATTGCTCCTTTAAATGGGGAAACAAAATGGCGCAACTTTACATTACACTTAGAAAGACTAGAGATATTTTAGGAGGATTACTATGGCTAAAGGACTAATAAAGTGCCCGGAATGTGGTGCTGAGTTTGAGCTTTCACAGGCAGTGTCACATGACATAGAAATAGAAGCAGCGAAGAAATACCAGAAACAGGTAAAGGAGCTTGAGGAAAAAGCTTGTAAGGAAGCTAAGGTCAAAGAGAGCGAACTTCAAAAGAAACTCCAAGAAGAACAGGCAAAGTTTGGAAGAAAAGAAAAAGAGATGTCTGAACAAACTGAGATTGTTCGTAAAGAAGCTGAAGAAAAAGCAAAGAAAAAGGCTGAAGAAGGGATTAAGTTGGAATTGGAAGATCTTAAAACTCAGGTAGAAGAGAAGAATGGGAAAATTATTGAAGGGCAAAAACAAGAACTGGAATTGCGTAAACGTCAGAGAGAGTTGGAAAACAAGGAAAAGGCTTTAGAGCTAGAAATGGCTAGAAAGATAGATGGAGAGAAAGCAAAAATTCAAGAGGAAGCGCATAAGAATTTTGAAGATCAACACCGCCTCAAAGACGCGGAAAAGAATAAACAGCTTGAAGGTATGCGTAAACAAATAGACGACCTTAAGCGTAAGGCAGAACAAGGTTCACAAAAAATACAAGGTGAAGTACTTGAGCTTGAGATAGAAAAAATGTTAAAGGAAGAATTTCCTTTTGATAAGATTGAACCCGTATCATCAGGAGTAAAGGGCGCAGATGTAATACAATTAGTAAATACACAATCAGGCAAATTATGTGGAAAAATCCTATGGGAAACAAAAAGAGGAAGGAACTGGAGTGATAGATGGCTTAAAAAATTAAAAGACGATCAAAGAGATGCAAAAGCAGATATTGCAGTGATAGTTTCCGAAGCGCTTCCAGCAGGTTTAACTCATTTTCGCCAGATAGAAGGGGTATGGGTAGCTGGTATACCATCAGCTAGCAGTTTAGCCTTGGCTTTAAGAGTTGTTTTGATAAAAGCTGCTAACGAAAGAAGAGTTCAGGCAGGTAGAGAAGGAAAAATGGAAGCAGTATATAGTTATCTCACAGGGCCCGAATTTAAGAACCGCATAGAAGCTATAGTTGAAGGATTTATAGCAATGAAAGATGATCTTGAAAGAGAAAAGGTAGCGATGCAGCGTCAGTGGGCAAAAAGAGAAAAAAATATAGAAAGAGTTATTGTGAATACTGTTGGTCTGCATGGTGATCTTGAAGGAATAGCTGGGGCATCACTACCAGCAATCAAGATGCTAGCGTTGTCTGAAGAGCAGGAAGATGTTAAAAAAGATGGCGCATGAGGAGGAGATATCATGAAATTAACGCAGATAAAGATAGAGAATTTTAGGTCTTACAAAGACCGCACTACATCTTTAGGTGATTATGCATGCTTAGTAGGTCCTAATGGCGGCGGTAAGTCCACTCTTTTAATAGCTCTTAATGTGTTTTTTAGAAGCAATGTTCCAAATCATAATTTGGTATCATTAGTTAGAGAAGATTTCCATCATGGAAATACTAACGATCCTATAAAAATAACACTTACTTTTGAGAATTTATCGGAAAAGGCTCAAGAAGACTTTAAGGATTATTATAGACAAGGAAAACTAGTGATCTCTGCTATTGCTCGCTGGGACGAAACTAGCCAGAAGGCAGATGTAATACAGTATGGGTCCAGACTTGTCATGAATGATTTTAAGCCGTATTTTGCGAAGGAAAAGGATGGAGAAAAGGCAGAAATCCTTAGAAAGGTTTATAAAGAACTAGGAGAAAAATATAGTGATTTACCCAAGGCAACATCTAAGCCTGATATGTACGAAGCACTTAGAAGCTATGAAGAGAATCATCCAAAACTTTGTGAACTGGCTCTAAGCAATGACCAATTTTATGGGTACACAAAAGGCGCAGACCGTTTACCCAAGTATGTGCAATGGGTATATATACCGGCAGTAAAAGATGCATCATCTGAACAAGATGAAAGCAAGAAAACAGCTATTGGTCAACTTTTAGAACGGACTGTAAGAAGTAAAGTTGATTTTAAAGAACGCATAGATTGTTTGAAGGAAGAATTAGCTGAAAAATATGCAACAATAATAGAAAGTGAAAAAGGTGCTTTAAAGGAACTCTCTATGTCTTTGAAAACCCGCTTGCAAGAATGGAGCCATCCCGGAGTAATGCTAGATTTGCATTGGGATTTTGATAAAGAAAAATCTGTTACAATAGACCAACCTTATGCTAGTGTTAGTTTAGGAGAAGATAAGTTTATGGGAGAAGTGTCCCGCTTGGGGCATGGATTACAGCGTTCTTTTTTGGCAACGATTTTACAAGAGCTCTCTTCTCTAAATGATGAATTTTCTCCAAGATTAATATTAGGTTTTGAAGAGCCAGAAATATTTCAACATCCGCCCCAAGAGAGGCATATAGCAAGCTTGCTTGAAGAGTTATCAAATCACAATTCGCAGATAATCATAACAACGCATAGCCCTCATTTTGTGCCAGGAAAAGGATTTGAGAATGTACGGATGATAAGAAAAGATAAAAAAACTTTTGAATCTCTTATTACCCACTTAACTGTTAGCAAACTCGAAAAGATATTGTCAGAAGCCTTGGGTGAGACAAGAGACTCCCCTACTTCTATGGTGGCAACAATAGAGCAGATAATGCAGCCATCATTAAAAGAATTGTTTTTCACACCCAACATCATTTTAGTGGAGGGCATAGAAGACATAGCTTTAATATCTACATATTTCAAGCTACTAAATTGTTGGTCAGAATTCAGGAAATACGGGTGCCATTTTATTGTTACTGCAGGAAAAACGAACATGAGCAGGCCTCTTGCAATAGCAAATGCATTTGAGATCCCAACTTTTGCTGTATTTGATGGTGATGGAGAATGTAAAAAGGAAAAGATAAATCCTAATAAGAGGGATAACAGCTGCTTGCTTAGACTTTGCGGAATAGATGAATTCGACCCCTTATCAAAAGAAACGATATGGGAGAAAAATGTTATTATGTGGCCGGTAGATATTGGTAATGTTGTTAAGGCAAGTTTTAATAAAGAGGCCTGGGGAAAAGCAGATTTAGAGGTTAGAAAAAAGAATGGCTGGGAAGAGGTTAGAAAAAAGAATGGTTTATTAATAGCCGCAACATTAGAAAAACTGTGGAATGAAGGACAAAAATCAGAGATTTTAGAAAAGCTATGTCAACGCATACTAGATTTTGCAAAAAGCGGTTACTCTATAAATAACTAAAGGCAAGAAAAAAGAGGATACTTTAGGGAAAATATAGAACACCTATAATTTAAATCACAAAAATCAAGCTGCAAGGCCAAGAGCAATGCAAATAACTCCTTTCTTATGTAAACTAAAAATAATCGTGACAAGTTTACTACTGACCCTTATTTTTTTATTTCTAATATCCTCACCTGTTACTGCACAGGATAGTTATACGGCGGAAGTAAAGGATATAAGCGGACGGGAATACTACCCAGCAGCTAAAGAAGTCTTGCGGAGCGCAAAAGAGTCTATTTATATGGTTATGTATCAGGTTAGCTTGCATCCTTATGATAAGACCACTAAGGTTTATAAGCTGATTGAAGAGCTGATACGCGCTAAAGAGCGGGGCGTAGAGCTAAAAGTTATCTTAGATCAGAATATAGATTTTGTTACAGGACAGAATATATATAAGTGGGTAGCAAAAGGGAAGAATGCTTGGTGCTTTAAGGTGCTTAAAGAAGCAGGAATAGATGTAAAATACGATGATCTTACTACATATACACATGCCAAGGCAATAGTTATAGATAATGAAACTGTTGTAATGGGCAGTTCAAACTGGAGCCAGAGCGCATTTACTAAGAATATTGAAACCAATGTGCTTATAAAATCAAAGGACTTAGCAGGCGAACTTCTCAAATACTTTAAAACCATAAACATAGACAAAAAGGCTACAAGCACAATTCCAGTCCAAGAAGGCGGGGTCTTTGTGTCCTGGCAATTCTTGGAGAACCCTAATTTGGCAGGCCGCATGTTAACAAGGCAGAGCGAAAGGACCTTTGATCTATATCTGTTACTCCTAAGAGAGCTTGATAATAATCCTAAAGGAAAGATAACCCTTAATTATGATAAGATAGCTGCTTCTTTAGGATTATATGATACTATGACAAGAATCGACTATAGAAGGCAAATCATAAAAAGCTTAAGGAAGCTTGAGAAAGACTATAAACTTATAAAATTTGAACCTGAATATAACAAAGATGTCGCTATTACATTATTGAGCTACGATAACCCGGAAAAGCCCTATTCAATGCCGAAAGGCTGGTATTTTCAGATACCGGATAATTACTGGAAGTATGGATGGAATAGGCAACTTTCCCATAGAGCAAAATTCTGCTATCTTATAAACTTAGCATATGTCAGCATAAGCAACTCAGCTCCATGGTGGTTTTCCAGCCTGGATGTCTTAGCAGAACGTTTTAATGTAAGCAAATGGGTTATTAGTAAAGGCATGGGGGATTTGAGAAGTTTAAATCTTATTGATGTTGCGTATGATACCCCTAAAGAAGGCTCTTATGAATCCTTATTGGCCAAATCCTATAAAGTCTTGCCTTTATATGATCCTGAATGGCTAGAATCAGAATGTGGCAGATTAGAGCTGTCGTATGGCGAGAAGAAGCTAAACATAGCAAAGGAATACGCGAAAATAGTCTTTAAAGAGAACGATCCAAAGGTAGTAGAAGAGATAATTACATTGATGGATTCTCTTGGTGAAGAACAGGTAAGGAAAGCATTTGCCATAGTAGGGAAAAAGAGTGTAGGCAATTCGAAACGGTGCTACGCTTATGTAAAAGGTATATTACAAAACTGGCAGGAATCAAAATAAGGAAAGCGAGAATCTAATGATAAAGGACATACCAGATTCTAAAGATTTTAGAACTGTGGGAATCAATTTTTTTAATCTTGCTTGGGATAGCATTATAGATTTATTATTAGTGTTTAATATATATGAAGAAGCGGAAATAGTCGATAAAGAAATGGAAGAACACTATTGGAAAGCATCTCAGGACAAGATAAAGACATCATATATATTAGTCCAGCAGGGGGTCGAGATGTTGCTAAAAGGACGTATAGCAGAAGTAAGCCCTTATTTGTTATTATCGCGAAATGTTGCAGAATGGCCTAAAGGGTGTGCTTCTCAGAGTATATGTTTTTCTAAATTCAAGATGATAGATGCACAAGACCTAATTAAATGCTACAATACTGTAAGGGAGCAAAAATTATCTAACAATTTTGTTAACAAATTTACAGAAACACGCAAAAGTCGAAATATTCTCATTCATACTATCGATAAGGATTTGGCAATAAAAGTAGAAGAAGTTTTAGATTTAATATTAGAATTCATTTTTGAACTATTTGGTGAAAAGAAGTGGGCAGAATTCAGAGTTAAATATTTAGAGGAAAATTGCAGTGGAATAAGAGAAGATTACGAAGCAATGAAAGCATCTTTAGTCGAAGAATTTACAGAGATCGTTGAGGTGCTGTCTCCTGCTAAACTGAAAAAACATTTTAATTTTGATAAAAAACAAAGAAGTTATGTTTGTTTAAATTGTTATTACGAAGGATCAAAGTATTTATCCAAAGAGCCTTATTTTGCGCAATTGTCACCAAATAAGCCATCAGCTACACAAGTTTATTGTTTTTTATGTAATACTACCTCAGATGTTACTAGGTGTTCGTGCAACGGTTCGTTAAAACAAAAATGTAAAGGTAATGTCATAGATAAAAAGGAAAATATATGTTTAAGTTGTCGTGAAGAACAGAGTTGAAGTTTAGTAGCAAATCACAACTTCAAAAAAAGGAAGAAACGGTATGTCCATTTATTATGATAAATTTATTTCTGAATGGGTTAAAAGGGCTGAGCGCGTAGATGCGGTAGTCGATATTGGTGATAAGTTTATGTCCCTATGGGTTGCATTTAATGGATGGTTAAAAAAGACGCATGGTGAGAAAAAGTTTGACCGAGAACTAATAAATTGCGTGATAAAGCATGAGGGGTTAAACTGTATTTTTGAAAAAGAAAAACTGGAAAATAGTGCATATCGAGAATTGCTGAGGACGATTAGCAGATATACTGTTATGGATATGAGGGATTCAGATGACGGAAATAGATATAAAGACTATAATGGGAGTTTTAGCAGCCTTATTGAGGTGATTTATCAAATAAGATGTAATCTGTTTCATGGCAGAAAGAGTGCTGGAGAAGACGACAAAGATAGAGAGCTAGTGAACTTGGCCTACTGTTTATTAAGGCCATTATTAAAAAAACAGTTAGAAGAGGAAGGGCTCTTAATGCAGATATGATAAGTATGGTAAATATTAAATATAGAGACAGACAACTATTAAATTTTACAGAACGAAATAGATAAGCGCCCGCTTCTATTAGTTTTTATTTTAAGA
>CAZVDQ010000051.1:0-9815 GCA_964625435.1 uncultured Mariniplasma sp. | reverse complement strand
TGAATTGTGGGAGGATATCCCGCTAGACCACATTTTAGGAGGAAGAATATGAAAAGAGGAAAGAAATATCTTGAGGCTGCAAAACTTATTGATCGCTCAAAAAAGTATGCATATGACGAAGCAGTAAGCTTAGTCAAAAAAACCTCATTTGTTAAGTTTGATGCTACAGTTGAAGTAGCGTTCCGCTTAAATCTTGACCCAAGAAAAGCTGACCAAAACTTAAGAGGCGCTATCGTTTTACCACACGGTACCGGTAAAGTTTCAAGAGTTATAGTTATTGCACAAGGTGAAAAAGCTAAAGAAGCTGAAGCAGCTGGTGCAGATGAAGTAGGCGCAGCAGAACTCATTCAAAAAATCGCAGGAGGTTGGTTTGACTTTGATGTCATGGTAGCTACCCCAGATATGATGGGACAACTTGGTAAATTAGGACGTATCTTAGGGCCCAAAGGCTTAATGCCGAACCCAAAGACAGGTACTGTCACCATGGATGTTGAAAAAGCAGTCCATGAAATTAAAAATGGTAAGATCGAATATCGTGTTGATAAAGTAGGAAACATTCACGCACCTGTTGGTCGTGTATCTTTCACAGAAGTACAGCTGAAAGAAAATGTTAAAACACTTTACGATCAACTTGCTCGTATCAAACCGACAACAGTTAAGGGAACGTATATGAAGAGTATCACATTATCTTCAAGTATGGGACCTGGTGTTCATATTGATGGAGAATCATTTAAGAACGCTTAATTAATTAGTAAATAAACGGCCAAAGACAGTAGGTGCTTAACGCTTAATTTCCTACCGAGGTGAAAAATCATAATGATTATTCTCTCTTATGTCTTTGTGCATGAGAGAGATTTTATTTTTCAGAAGGAGGCATATTCATGCTAAAAGCAGTTATCGAACGTAAGGCAGAGTCCGTACGTGAATTAAGTGAAAAGCTTGGACGTGCTACAACCGTTGTTGTCTTCGATTATCCTGGTTTGACAGTAGCGCAGTTCACAGCACTACGTCGCCAATTAAGAGAAGCAGACTGTGAAGTTACAGTTTATAAAAACAACATTTCTAGAAGAGCTTCAATTGCCGCTGGATTTGATGCATTAGCTGATACATTTTATGGCGCTAAAGCATTGGCAATAAGTTATTCAGACGTTGTCGCACCCGCAAAGATCGTTTATGAATTTGCAAAGAGCAATAAAGTAGTTAAAATGCAAGCAGGTATTGTAGAAGGTAAAGTAGCAGACGTTGAACAACTTAACGCATTAGCAACATTGCCATCGAGAGAAACATTGTTGACAATGTTAGCAGTAGGTATGTTGATGCCAATACGCGAATTAGCGGTCGGTCTTAACATGATCAGTAGCGAAAAAGAATAATTAGGAGGAAAAGAGAAATGGCTAAATTAACAAAAGCAGCGTTCGTTGCAGCGCTTAAAGAAATGACTTTATTAGAAATCAAAGAATTAGTAGATGGATTAAAAGAAGAATTTGGTATTGACCCAACGGCAGTAGCAGCAGCTCCAGCAGCAGCTTTAGCAGCTGAAGAAGAAGAAAAGACTGAATTCAATGTAATTCTTAAGACTTATGGTGCGAACAAAATTTCAGTTATTAAAATCGTCCGCGAAAAGACTGGTTTAGGATTAGCTGATGCTAAGACATTAACTGAAACTCCAGATGCACTTATCAAGGAAAACATTAAGAAAGAGGAAGCAGAAGCACTTAAGACATTGTTACAAGATGCAGGTGCAACTGTTGAAATCAAATAGTTTCTAATTCTAGCGATTTTCAACCTGAGAAATACTCTCGGGTTTTTTCGCTGTGTAAGGGAGACCTATGAGTCATTATTATATAAACGATTCAAAACTTGATCATGAAGTTAAAAGCTATGAAACAAAAATCAATAATATCGATTTTAAATTCTTCACAGATCGTGGTGTATTTAGTAGAGATAAACTTGATTTTGGAAGTAGAATCTTACTCGAAACTGTCAAATTAAAAGATTCTCAAATGACAGTGATTGACATGGGATGTGGTTATGGAGCCATCGGATTATGTTTAGCAAAAATGTATCCAGATAAACATGTTTATCTTTATGATGTGAACGAAAGAGCCATTGAAATGGCGATAAAAAATCAAAAAGAAAATGAAATTGATAATGTCTGTATAGAAATCAGTCAGTTATTTGATAATGTCAAGATCAAAGTTGATGTGGTTGTGACCAACCCACCAATCAGAGCTGGTAAGCAAACCGTATTTAAATTATATAATGAAGCTTATTCTAATTTGAGTACAGGTGGTGTTTTGTACGCTGTCATTCAGAAGAAACAAGGTGCACCCTCTTCAGTCCTACATTTGGAGGAAATCTTCCACAATTGTACGGTTATAGAGAAAAAGAATGGTTATTGGATTCTTTTTGCTCAAAAGTAAAAAAAGTCATTGACTATTTACAATTACTATGATAATATTGTTAAATGCATAATCATTGTTTCATTTCAGTAATATTATATATTAAATCATGATTTCCAAATACGATAGGAGTGTGGATTATGGGATATCGGAGCGTCAAATACGGTAAAAAAGCAGAACGTAGAAACTATTCTAGAATGCGTTATGACATTGATTTACCGGACCTCATCGAGATTCAAACCAAGTCATTTAAATGGTTTGTAGATGAAGGTATTAAAGAACTTTTGCAAGATATTTCGCCCATTGAAGGACATAATGGCGATTTAAAATTATATTTTGAGGAACATTTCCTTTCTGAACCTAAGTATGATGAACAAGAATCAAAATTACGAGACGTCAACTATGCTAAGCAACTCTCTGCTCGTGTAAAACTTGAAAATGCCGTCACAGGCGAAGTACGAGAAAACGTCGTACTCATGTGTGAAATCCCATTCATGACTCCGTCAGGGACTTTTGTTATTAATGGAGCTGAACGTGTTGTTGTTTCACAAATTATTCGTTCATCTGGAGCATATTTCACAAGTGAATTAGATAAGAAATTAAACCAAGTTAAATACATGGCTCAAGTCATCCCAACACGTGGTGCTTGGATTGAGTATGAACTCGGGTCAAAAAATATTATGTATGCTAAGCTTGACCGCTCAAAGAAGGTCCCAATGACCACGATGATGCGTGCTTTAGGCTTATCAAAGAAAAAAGATATTTATGAAGTGTTTGGAAAATCCGTTTATATGGATTCGACATTTGATAAAGATGAAACCAAGAATTCAGATGAAGCAATCGTTGATCTTTATTCTAAGTTAAGACAAGGTGAAAAAGTACCTGCTGACGCAGCAAGAGAATTTATCAGAATGCGTCTTTTTGAACGTCGCCGTTATGATTTAGCTGCTGTTGGACGTTATAAGTTTAATAAAAAGCTAGACGTTTTAAAGCGTATTTTAGGTACATATACAGCAACTGATATTATCAATCCAGAAACTGGAGAAGTTATTATTACTGAAAAGACTAAGATTACAAAAGAAATCATTCAAATGTTATCCGATAACCGTCACTTTTTAAGAAAAGAAATTATTTCTAAGGAAGATTCGTTACAGAATGAAACTCCTGGTGAAATTTTAGCAACTCGCCTACCTGATGGTGGAGATGCATTATTTACGAAAGATAACATTGTAAATCTTCGGACTGGTGAAGTACTCATTTCTAAGAATACAGAAGTTACAGAAGAAGTTCTTGCTATCTTAAGAAGAAACCGTCAATCTTTAGATGAAAAAGTAATTAAATATTTCTTTGGTAAAGATGTTTACGAAAAAGAAAGAGAACGTGAAGGCGTTATCGTTGAAATGATTGAAGTTACGGTTAAAGATAAAGAAACTGACCGTATTTACGCTGTCAAAGTCTTGGGTAATGATCAAAGAGAAGCAAAAGAACACGTCACATTATCTGATGTTGTAGCGTCAATGAGTTATTATCTGAATTTATATGATGGTTTGGGATCAACTGATGATATTGACCATTTAGGTAACCGCAGACTCCGCCTCATCGGCGAACTCTTAAAGAATCAATTTAGAATTGGTTTAGCAAGAGCTGAAAAGAATATTAAAGATAAGATGTCGACAACAACATTTGCTGATGCGACACCTTCAAATATTATCAATATGACACCACTTGCTGGTGCAATTAAAACCTTCTTCGGAAGTTCACAGCTTTCACAGTTCATGGATCAAATCAATCCACTTGCTGAATTAACACAAAAAAGAAGAGTATCTGCACTGGGTACTGGTGGTCTTGCTAGAGATAGAGCTGGCGTTGAAGTTCGTGATGTTCACAACTCCCATTATGGACGCATATGCCCTATTGAAACACCTGAAGGACCATCTATTGGTTTAATCAGTTCACTTGCTACTTATGGAAAGGTCGACCAATATGGATTTATTCAAACACCATACTTGGTTGTTGATCGTTCTAAAGGGACACATGTTGTAACACCAAACTTCAAATACTTAACTGCTGATGAAGAATATGATGAAGTCATTGCATCTGCAGCGACTGAACTTCATGAAGATGGAACAATTATTGCTGAAAGAGTCATTGGACGTTTCCGCGGTGAAACTTCAATGTTTGACCCTGAAGAAGTTACTTTTATGGACGTATCTCCTAAGCAAATTGTATCTGTTGCAACATCTACGATTCCATTTTTGGAACATGATGATGCTTCTCGTGCCTTAATGGGTGCGAACATGCAGCGTCAAGCAGTACCATTACTTAAACCTGAATCACCAATTGTTGGTACAGGTATTGAATATCGTGCAGCAAAAGACTCAGGTAGTGTTATTGTTAGTGATGTTACGGGTTATGTAACTTATGCTGATGGTACAAAGATAGTCATTACTCCAGAACCAGAACAAAAAATTATGGTTGGCAACAATGTCTTATATGATCCAAACAAGCCTTATACGTATGAAATGGCTAAGACATTAAGCGATTATGGTATGGGTAATAGTAAAGCATTTAATTTAATTCGTTTCTTTAGATCCAACCAGGATACTTGTATTTTGCAACGTCCAATTGTTGAAACTGGAGAATACGTTGAAAAAGGTGATATTCTTGCTGATGGACCATCAACTGACAAAGGTGAATTGGCATTAGGAAGAAATGTTACAGTTGCATTCATGACATGGGAAGGCTATAACTATGAAGATGCCATCATCATGAGTGAAGATTTAGTTAAAGAAGATGTCTATACATCAATACACATTGATGAATATGAAATAGAAACAAGAGAACTAAAAACCGGTTCAGGACGCGAAGAAATTACGCGTGAAGTTCCAAATGCTGGTTTAGATGCCTTGAAGAACCTTGATGAACGTGGAATTGTTATTCCTGGTTCGGAAGTTGGAGAAGGCGATATTTTAGTTGGGAAGATCACACCAAAAGGTGTATTTGAACCAAGCCCATCTGAAAAATTAATTCATGCAGTCATTGGTGAAAAATCAAGAGAATATAGAGATTCATCACTTCGCGTCCCTCACGGTGGCGGTGGAGTTGTTCAATCCATTCAATATTTTTCTAAGAAAAATGGCGATGCTTTACCAAGCGGAGTCAATGAATCCATTCGTGTCTATGTTGCTAAAAAGAGAAAAATATCTGAAGGTGATAAGATGGCTGGACGTCATGGTAATAAGGGTGTTATTTCTAAGATCCTACCAAGAGAAGACATGCCATATATGGAAGATGGTACACCAGTAGATATCATGCTCAACCCACTTGGAGTTCCATCACGTATGAATATTGGACAGATTTTAGAAATCCATTTAGGTATCGCAGCTAAAAACTTAGGAGTTAAAATTGCAACGCCAGTTTTTGATGGTGTTGATGACGATGACTTAATTAAGATTATGGCTGAAGGTGGTATTGAACCAGATGGCAAACGTTTCTTATATGATGGCCGTACTGGAGAACCTTATGACAATAGAATTTCTGTAGGTGTCATGTACATGATTAAACTTTCACACATGGTCGATGATAAATTACACGCTAGAAGTGTTGGACCATATACACTTGTTACTCAACAACCAATGGGTGGTAAAGCTCAAAATGGTGGACAGAGATTCGGTGAAATGGAAGTTTGGGCACTATATGCTTATGGTGCTGCACATACCTTGCAGGAAATGCTTACAGTTAAATCGGATGATATGCTTGGAAGAAATAAGGTTTATAGTGCAATTACGCATGATAAACCAATTCCACAAGCAAGTATTCCTGAATCATTTAGAGTATTAACTAGAGAATTACAAGCTCTTGGTCTTTATGTTGAGCTTATTGATGCAAATACTGGTGAAAATGAAGCTGGGAAGTCACTTGTAGATAATAACCCAAGTAAATTTAGAGGAGGATTTCGTTGATGGCTAAAGAAAAATTAACGTTACACGTTGAATCATTAAAGTTATCTGAAGATGCTCTAAAGGCCCTTAAACTTTCAGGTATTGATCAATTAGAAGATTTCAATACATTTAACTTGAAAGAATTAAACATGTTACTTGGCGAATCTTTTGAGGAAATCAAAACAATTTTACGTCGTTATGCATTACCAAGAAACCTTGACAATTTAAATATCAGTGAAGAAAGTGTTGAAATTCTAAGATCTGCAAAAATTGAAGATCTAAAAGAATTCTTAGATTTCGATCGTCACACTCTATATCATTTATTTGAAGAAGATGCGATCTTACGTCAAGAAATTAATAACATATTAGAACTTTATGGATTTGATGCATTAAAAGAACATGTTCACGAAGCTGAAGCTGAAGTTATAGTTGAAGAAGTAACTGAAGATTTACTTGATATTGATTTATCAGAACGTATTCATCGTCATGTTCAACCCATAAGAAAAGGTTATGGCAGTCGTTCTTATAGCCATTTAAAGATTCGTTTGGCATCACCAGACGAAATTAGACAATGGTCATATGGCGAAGTCAAAACCCATGAAACAATTAACTATAGAACATCTAAACCAGAAGAAGGCGGATTGTTCTGTGAACGTATTTTTGGACCAACAAGAGATTATCAATGTGCTTGTGGTAAAAAACAAAGCGGTAATAAGGGCCAAATCTGTCAAAAGTGTGGTATTGAAATTACTGAGTCTAAAGTTCGTAGAGAACGTATGGGACACATTGAATTAGAAGCTCCTGTTGTTCATACGTGGTATTTAAAGAATTCTCCATCACGCCTAGCAATCTTACTCGGAATTAAAGCGAAGCAACTTGAAGAAGTCGTTTACCATGCATCATATATCGTTACTGATCCAGGAACAGCACCACTTGCTAAAAAACAGATTCTATCTGAACAAGATTATAGTACATTAACTGAAGAATATGGTAGTAGATTTACTGCTTTAACCGGCGCTGAAGCCGTTAAGAAATTACTTCAGGAATTAGATTTAGATAAAGAAGTTAAATCTTTGCGTAAAAAACTTAAGACGAGCTCCAAACAAAAAAGAGATAGAATCATCAAACGTCTTGAAGTTGTTGAAGCATTTAACAATTCAGATAATAAACCTGAGTGGATGGTTATGGATGTTATTCCAGTCATTCCACCAGATTTAAGACCTATGGTTGCCCTAGATGGTGGAAGATTTGCTACAACAGATTTAAATGACTTATACCGTCGTATTTTAAACCGTAATAATCGTTTGAAAAAACAAAAAGAACAAATGGCACCTCGTTTGATTACTAAGAATGAAAAACGTATGCTTCAAGAAGCCGTCGACGCATTATTTGATAATGCGAAACGTGGTAAAAAAGCTGCTGTTGAAAGAAACAGACACTTAAAATCACTTTCTGATATGCTTCGTGGTAAGCAGGGTCGTTTCAGACAAAATCTACTTGGTAAACGTGTTGATTACTCAGGTCGTTCAGTTATTATTGTTGGACCAGACTTAGAAATGTATCAATGTGGTATTCCAAGAGAAATGGCAATTATTCTGTTTAAGCCATTCGTATTAAGAGAATTACAAACATTAACAGGTAATGATGCAAATTCTAAAAAGAATGCGAATAGCAAGTATGAAAGAATGGATGATGATGTTTGGGCTGCTTTAGAAAAGGTTGTTAAAGAACATCCAGTACTTTTAAACCGTGCACCAACACTTCATAGGCTTGGTATTCAAGCATTTGAACCAAAACTCATTGATGGTAAGGCAATTCGTTTGCATCCACTTGTTACACCAGCGTTTAACGCTGACTTTGATGGAGACCAAATGGCTGTCCACGTTCCATTATCTAATGAAGCGCAAGCCGAAGCTAGATTATTAATGTTAGCTTCTAACAACATCCTAAATCCTAAAGATGGTAAGCCTGTTGTAACACCTTCACAGGATATGGTTCTAGGAAATTACTATTTGACAATTGAAGAAAGATTAGACCGCAAATATAAAGGATTCCGTCTTGATGAAAAACAAAAGGAACATGACTTCAAGCATCGTAATGAAGGACATTTCTTTGCTCACTATGATGAAGCATATCTTGCTTATCAACATCAGGAAATTGGACTCCACACAAGAATTATTATTGATCCAAAATCGATTAATCAAAAATTTACTGAAGATCAAAAACATATGTATTTAGTAACAACACTCGGTAAATTAATCTTTAACAGAATTTTACCTCCAACATTCCCATATTTAAATGAACCAAGTCTAGTCAATTTGGAAAATACTACCCCACTTAAGTACTTTATTAAAAAGGGAACTAATCCAAAAGAAGCAATACATACGATGGTATCACCTTCTCCATTCAAGAAGAAGTTCTTATCACAAATTATTGCTCAGGTCTTCAAGGATCTACAAATTAGTGAAACATCTAAGATGTTAGACAGACTTAAGGATCTTGGTTTCAAGTATTCAACCGTTGCTGGTATTACTGTATCGTTTGCTGATATCAATGTTTATTCAGGAAAACATGCACGTATCGATATTACCAATAAAAACATCGAAGATATTACACAGTGGTATGAAGATGGTATGCTTACTGATCGTGAACGTCGTGATCTTGTTATTAAACAATGGCAAGAAGCACGTGATGATATTCAGAAGGGCTTAATGGCCGAATTTGATAGCGATAATAACATTTATATGATGTCAGATTCTGGTGCTCGTGGTAACGCATCAAACTTTGCTCAGCTCGCTGGTATGCGTGGTCTGATGAATAACCCTAAGGGTGAAATTATTGAAGTACCCGTTCAAGCTTCATTTAGAGAAGGCTTAACCGTATCTGAGTTCTTTATTTCCACCCATGGTGCGAGAAAAGGTTCTACCGATACAGCGTTAAAGACTGCTGAATCAGGATATTTGACACGTCGTTTGGTTGATGTCAGCCAAGATGTCATTGTTGTTGATGAGGATTGTGAAACTGAACGTGGTGTTTATATGGAACCAATTATGGATGACACAAAAGAAATCGTTCCATTATATGACCGTATTGTAGGTCGTTATGCAAGTAAAGATGTAATACATCCTAAGACAAAACAAGTTTTAGTAAAACGTAATGAATTAATCACCGAAGAAATTGGCCAAATTATTATTAAAGCTGCTGTCGAAGGTGTTGAAATTAGAAGTAACTTAACATGTAGTTCTGAAAATGGTGTTTGTGCAAAATGTTATGGTAGAAATCTTGCCACTAACAAGCGCGTAGAAGTCGGAGAAGCTGTTGGTGTTGTTGCTGCACAATCTATTGGTGAACCAGGAACTCAGTTAACAATGAGAACCTTCCATACCGGTGGTGTTGCCTCTGCATCAGATATTACTCAAGGTCTTCCACGTATTCAAGAGTTATTTGAAGCTAGAAACCCTAAAGGGAAAGC